>CAYMNU010000016.1:0-3799 GCA_964391885.1 uncultured archaeon
GATGTGTCCAGTGCCCACAATATCGAGGGTACCAGAATCAGGGTAGCGGGAATTAAGAATACTTACGATTCCGACAAGCTCAAGTTCGCAGAACTATCAGACATCTCAATCGGAGAGAACAATTTTGAGTGGGCATATACTGTACCCAGCTGCTACGGGTGTTCAGGCCTGAAACCCGGCGAATATGGAATCACCGCATGGGTGGAGCTCGGCGACGAAAGGCTTGCCGAGACTTCGTTGACTATAGAGATAGCGGGAAATTAGGCAATGAAAAAACAATATGCAATTTTTGGAATAGCAGTCTTGCTGTCGCTGCAGCTGGCTTGTGCCGGGACTGTCGAGCTTTTTTCAAAGCCGGATTGCGGGCCATGCGACTCGGCTGAGGCCTACTTGCTTGAGCTTCAGGGTGAGTTCGACTTTAATCTTAGGGTTTATGAGCAAAGCCAAGAGAACGGCTCGGACTGGGCCAAATACAGCCAAACTGCTAAGAGCCTCGGGCTGGACAAAAGCCTCTGGGTTGTCCCGCTAATCAGCTCGGGCAATGATTACCACCTCGGCTTCCGCGGTGCGCAAGACAAGAACATTTTAAGGACTCTGACCAGTAAGGCAGCTGGCGAGCCGGATCCGCCGGAAGATGAAACGGTTATAATCGAGCTTTTCTGGGGCGAAGGCTGCCCGCACTGCCAAGACGAGAAGAGGTTTCTTGCCGGGCTTAAGGAAAAATATCCAGAGATAGAAATCAGAGAATACGAAGTAAATGGGAACGAAGAAGGCCTCGCCCTTCTGATGTCGCGCGCAAGCGAGCTAAACTTCAGCATCCCGGGGGTACCCGTTACAGTCATAGGCGACTGGCATCTCCTGGGCTACGGCAGCGACTCGGTTCAAGGCGAGTTGATAGAAAGAGTAGTTTTGCAGAAACTCGGGCTAGAGAATGAGTCAGAGGCGATAGAGAAATACGACTACCTTATCGATATCCCCCTAATCGGCATCGTAGACACCCGAGAGATGGGCGTGCCGGTGTCCACCGTGGTCATCGGCCTGCTAGACGGATTCAACCCATGCGCCTTCTTCGTGCTGACCATGCTTCTCTCTTTCCTGCTCTATGCAAAATCCAGGAAGAAGATGCTGCTTATAGGCATGACCTTCATCTTCATATCCGCGCTTGTCTATTTCATGGCCATGGTCGCGATTTACATCGGCCTCAAATCAGTCGGGGCAGCCATGGGGGGCGCGTTCAGCACTGACAATATCCTACTCACAATTGGCGGCGCAATAGCGCTTTTCATAGGGCTTATAAACATAAAGGATTTCTTCTTTTTCAGGAAAGGCATTTCGCTCACGATATCCGAGGACAAGAAGCCCAGATTGTATAAGCGAATGCGCGGGCTTCTGAAATCCCAATCGACATTTGAGCTTCTTGTGGCCACTATAGTGCTTGCATTCGTTGCAAACAGCTATGAGCTGATATGCACTGCTGCGATGCCCTTCGTATACGATAACCTGCTGCTCGCCCAGGGCTTCGATGATGTGACTGCATTCACCTATATTGCGTTTTATTGCATCGTCTACATCTTGCCATTGCTGGCTATAGTGCTCGTCTTTGTCAAGAAGTTCGACGGCGAGAAGATGGACAAGGAAACCGGAGAAATCCTCAAGGCTATATCCGGCTTTATGATGCTTGGTTTCGGGGCTTTCCTGATACTCGACCCGGGCATATTGAGCAATTTAGGGGTTATAATCAGTATAGTCGCCTTTGCCGTGGCGATAAGCTTGGCGCTTAATTTCATCAAGTCCAGATATAAAGGCAAACCTGCAAAGGAAATCAAAGAGGCAAAGAAAAGCGGCAATAAGCAAACTGAAAAGAAAACCAAAGATGGACCTGCCAAAAAACCTGAAGTATAGCGAGCACCTATGGGTGAAAGAAGAAACGGGGACTGCGACAGTGGGCGTCACCGACTATGCGCTGGCCCAAGTAAAGGAAGTGGTATTCATAGACCTGCCGAAGAAGGGTGACATCAAGAAAGGCCAGACTCTCTTCAGCCTTGAGTCAGTGAAGTGGAGCGGGCACATAGAGTCTCCGGTCTCGGGTACTGTGTCTGAGGTCAATGACTCGCTTTTCGACGAGCCCGAGAAGCTAAACAATGCGCCCTACGAGTCGTGGGTTTGCAAGATAAAGCTAAGCAAGCCAGAGGAGTTGAAAGAACTCATGGATGCCACAGAGGCTGCAAAATTAGCAGGAAATTAATTATATTAAGATGCCAAAATGACAATGAAAGAAAAACTGGACGAGGTGATGGCCACCGTGCAGAGGGCAATGAAGGAGAATCCAGAGCAGGCAAATTACTTCATGAGGTTTCTCGACTCTGTTTGTAAAGAGTCGGGCGCTTTGAATTGTAAGACCAAAGAGTTGATATCGATTGCGCTTTCAATAGCGACCCACTGCGACTGGTGCATAGCCTTCCATGTCAAGAACGCGTTTGAGGCCGGCGCAACGAAAGAAGAAATAATGGATGCCTGCTTTGTCGCCGTGCTCATGGGAGGGGGTCCCTCGCTGATGTACCTTAAACCGGTAATGGATGCAATCGATGAATTCTCGAAGTAGCCCTGAACGGAAGCCCTCTTGGCTAAGCGTCGGCATGCCCTCCGGTGAAAAATACCTTGAGCTCAGGAGGCTTATCTCAGAGAATAGCTTGCACACTGTCTGCCAGGAGGCAAACTGTCCGAACATAGGCGAATGCTTTTCCAAACGTACTGCCACATTCATGATTTTAGGGGACACATGCACCCGCAACTGCAAATACTGCAATGTGAAGCATGGAAAGCCATTAGCTCTTGACCCATGCGAAGCCAAGCGTGTTGCAAAAGCGGTTAAGACATTGGGATTGCACTATGCTGTCATAACCTCAGTCACTCGCGATGACCTCCCCGATGGAGGGGCATTTGTTTTCGGAGAGGTAATCAGAGAGATAAGAGCGCGAAGTCCAAGCTGCAAAATAGAAGTCCTCATACCCGATTTTCAGGGGGATAAGGATGCATTGGATGTTGTATTGGAAGCAAAGCCCGATATACTCAACCATAACCTGGAAACAGTAAAGCGTTTGTTCCCAGGCGCCAGGCCCCATGGAGATTACAAGCGCTCGCTTGCCCTGCTCGCAAGGGCCAAGCGCTCATGCAAGACAAAGTCAGGCCTTATGGTCGGCCTGGGCGAGACTAAAGAGGAGATTATCGAGGCAATCGAGGATTTAAATAGGGTGAGCGATATAATAACCTTGGGCCAGTACTTGCAGCCTAGTAAAGACCACCTAGGGGTAGTTAAGTATTACAGCCCTGAAGAGTTCAATGAGCTTAAGGCAATCGGCGAAAATATGGGTTTCAGGCACGTGGAGGCAGGGCCCTTGGTCAGAAGCTCCTATCATGCGGGCGAATATGGACTATAGGCTTTTGGATACGGGAAAGCAAAGTGCGGCGATGAACATGGCGATAGACGAAGCCATAATCATGTCTAAGACGGCCACACTAAGGTTTTATGGATGGGAGCCTCCTGCCATAACCCTAGGATATTTCCAAAGCGCCGAGAAGGAGGTTGACCTTGAGCGCTGTGCTGAGGAGGGCATAGACGTAATCAGGAGACTCACTGGCGGCGGTGCAGTCTTCCATGACAAGGAGATTACGTACAGTTTTATAGTTCCCGAGGATTCGAGAGAAGTTTCAAAAAACATATTGGAATCCTACGGGCAGATATGCGGTTTTGTCATCGCAGGCCTGAAAAAGCTCGGCATTGGTGCAGAGTTTAAACCTA
>CAYMNU010000017.1:0-4166 GCA_964391885.1 uncultured archaeon
TTATTATCCAAGCGCTTAGTTCGAAGGTTTTCTTATTAAAACCCTTTTAGGACCTCTTCCATCACTTCGAGCATCTCCTCCATGTCGCCCATATAGACGTTGCCCATGTTGCCCACGCGGAAGCTGTCCTCTTTGTGGCTGCCGTAGCCGCTCCCTACTATGTACTGCTTTTCCTTCATCTTCGCCAACAGCTCCTTGGCATTTATGCCCTTGGATTTGGTGCTTATGCAGCTTAGAGTCCGGCTCGCGTATTTTGGATCTGGGAAGAGCTCAAAACCCATTTCCACGCACCTCTTCTTGCAGAAGTCCGAAACCTTTTTGTGGCGCTCCCAGACTTTCTCAACACCTTCTTCCAATATAAAATCAAGAGCCTTCGAAAGCGCGAATATCTGCGGTATCGGCGGGGTCGCAGGCGTCTGGTTCTTGAGATGATGCTTCTCAAGCTCTTTCATGTCAAAATAATAACCCTTATTGACTGCCCTTTCCGACCGTTCAAGCGCCCTGCTGCTGACCGAGGCGCAAGCAAGCCCCGGCGGGACTGCAAGGCATTTTTGGACTGAGAACAAGCAGATATCGATACCCCATTTATCTACATAAAGTGGCGCCCCGCCGACTGCGGAAACCACATCAACCATTGTCAGGACCCCATGCTTTTTGCAGACTTTCATCAGTTCCTCTAATGGGTTCATGACACCCGTCGCGGTCTCATTGTAGACCATGGCAACGGAATCCGCGTCACTATTTGAGAGCGCCGTGTCCAGCTCGTCTGGCAGAATGGCCTGTCCCTCCTCTTTATCTAACCAGTCCACCCCCTTTCCATTGGCTTCTATGACCTTTCCAAATCGCTTTGAAAATGAGCCTTGGGCGCAGCAGAGCGCCTTCTTCTCGACGCAGTTACGCGCGGCTGATTCCCAGATGCCCGTAGCCGAAGAAGGGTAGATGAGGACATGATTTTCAGTGAACAGGAGCTCCTTGAGCTTCGGCACGACTCCCCCGTGCAGGCCTGTGTAATCCCCGCTCCGATGGGAGAACATCTGTCTTGACATCTCCTCGCGCACCTCGTCCCTCACGTAAACAGGCCCTACCGTAAAAAGTTTTGGGAAATCCATTTTAAAGAATATTTTGAAATTATTATAGGGCGAAGAGATAAAAGCGGTTTATTTGCCTTTAGTTTCTAGTTTAATCATGGCAAGAGCCCCTCTCAAAAAGCTTGGCGGGCACAGGTATTGGAAGTTTCAGCCCGATCCTGTACTGACGCAATTCAAGCACCACGACCCGAAGAAGCTAGCATCAATGCAGCACAAGCTGCTGGAAGCTGCTCCAAAGGAGGGCATAGAGCTCTCTCACGAGGAGCGCAGCAGGCTGCACCCGGCGCTTCGCGAAAGGCTTCCCGCAGGCTCCAGGCGGGCTGATTTTGAAAAGGTCGCAGAGAGCCTTGAGCACGCCCGCAGGTTATCCGAGGCTGGCCTGCACGGGGTGCAGTTCTATCCTTCTGTCGTAGACACCAGCCTCTTTACGCGAAGAGGCCATACCGGAGACCTCTATTCTATGCGCACATTCCTTGAGGTCCCGGGCGAAGAGCATAGGCTTATAATGCCCTCAGTCTATGTAATGCCCAAGGGGGGTGACAACTACTTTATAGAAGCGTATGGGATGCAGCGCGCCCATGAACGGGAAAGCTTTCCCCGTGGGCTTCACAGGACCTATGACGTCGGAGCCCCTGCTTTGGGCCTGGCGCTGACATCTGCACTCCTCAGAAAAGCCGGAGCGAATAGGATAGGACTGCCCGGCCATGAGCTGCAGTGGTGGAGAAAGGGAACAAAGCGTCCACAATCTTTTAGGGAGCTTTCAATGTTCGCCAATTCGATTCACCAAGCACCCGAAACATCAAGGGCTCTTCGCAGGATACTTGACAATTGGAACACAATGGGTGGCGCGGACGTCAGGCAAGAGCTTTTGAAGATAAGAACCATGACCGGCCAGCATTTCATAAATGCATACGGCGTACCCAAAGTCCTTTTGGAACGGAACTATCTGCAATTACCTGAGCGCCTGGGCGCAAGGCCCATAACTGCAAGGGAGGCTTTAGGGCCCACCGCATCACTGCATATGGCAAGCAATTGGGGCGTACCCGAACCCGAGAAGCTCCTGGGCCACAGGGCTTATGATATGAATATTGAAAAGCTCGACCATCTGCATCCTTATCTGGAGCCCATGACCAAAAAAGAGGTTTCTGACTGGAAGGAAAAGATGAAGGAGGGGGGGCATAGGGACATAGATAATATAACCTCAATAATCTAATATTCCAGTCCCAAGGGCACATGCCTGACACCCTCGCCTTTAACTATCCTTCCTACAACCTTCGCCGGGGTTTTCAGCTTGGCGATGATTCCTTTTGCAGCATCTTCCTCGCAGACTATCGCGAACCCCATGCCCATATTGAAAGTCTTGTAAAGCTCGTAGTCCGTTACCCCTTTCTCGCGCATCGCTTTGAATACGTCCTGCGGCTCAAGCGGGTTGCTTATCTCAGCACCAAGACCCGGGGGCAATATCCTCCTAAGCTTCCGCAGGCCTCCGCCCGTGATGTGCGAGAGGCCATGCACTTCTGGACTTAAAATCGATAGAATTTCCTTGACATATATGCGCGTAGGAATGAGAAGCTCCTCGCCCCATTCATCTAAATCAAGCACCTTCCTCGCTAGCGTCAGCCCGTTGGAGTGTATGCCCGAGGACTCCAAGCCGATTACAACATCCTCCTCTTTTATGTTTTTCCCGGTGACAATCTCGTCTTTTTTTACTACACCCAGTGCAGTGCCTGCCAGGTCGAAGCCTTTAATGACTTCGGGAAGCGTCGCGGTCTCGCCAGAGATTACATCGCAGCCTGCTTGTCTCGCACCCTCCGCGACCCCCTTCATAATCTCGCTTATTTTTCCAGGCTCGACCCTTTCAACGGCGAGGTAGTCCACCATGGCTATGGGCCTGGCGCCGATGCATATGACATCATTAACGTTCATCCCGACCATGTCTATGCCCACTGTATCATATTTTTCCAAATGCTCGGCTACGAGCACCTTGCTCCCCACACCGTCAGTGCAGAGCGAGAGATAATAATCGCCGAACTCCACCACCCCTGCGAAGTGGCCGGATAGGCTCGTTTTCAGAGTGGATAATATGCCTTTTATGGCGACGTCCTCTGCTTCAATATCTACCCCCGCTTTTTTGTAATCAAGCATTTTTGCTTTACGATAAACTATAGTTTTATCAAGTAAAAACCTCGCTTCGCTTTAGGGGAAGCGTTGTTTTTAAGGTTATTTTAGACGAATCCCTAATTTAAGCGCTTTTTAAGCCTCTATCATCAAAAGCCACATCAGATTTTGCAGTATTGCAGAATCAGCAATCAAAAATGGAAGGAACAGTTAAATGGTACAATGAGACAAAAGGATACGGCTTCGTCCAGGGCGATGACGGCAACGACTACTTCGTGCACAACTCGGCAATAGCCGGCGGTGCGCGCCTCCGCGACGGCGATGCAGTAACATTCGACCCCGCAGAAGGCGACAGGGGCAAGAAAGCTGAGAACGTCAACAAGGCATAAGCTTTATAGGGCCGCGAGGCCCTGATATTCTCTTTTAACCTTGATTTTTTCTTTTTATTTTTCTTTTATCTCTTTTTAACGTATTTCTTTTTTTAGCCTGCCGCAAAGGCTTTTAAGCGCATAATATCTAAACCAAGGCAGCAAGGCTGCGAGGTAAAAATCTAATCTGCACCTGGCTGGTAATGCCAGGATAACAGGTGCAGAGACTTTTTTGCTTCCAGAGCAGAAAAGTAAAACGCAAAAAATCTAATCTGCACCTGGCCGATTAAGCCAAGCGAACAGGTGAAGAGACTCACAAGGTTCACGAATGTGAACCTCTGCACAAGTTCGGAGAACCCGAACTTCGTGTTTTGCTCTCATCGAGAGCAAGTTAAAATCGAGCAAAAATGGAAGGAACAGTCAAATGGTACAACTTTAGGAAAGGATACGGCTTTATCGCCGGTGAAGACGGGAACGACTATTTCGTGCACCACACCCAGGTCCCCCAGGACGTAAGGTTGATGGAAGAGGACAAAGTGAGCTTCGACCCCGGTGAAGGCGACAAGGGCAAGAAGGCCGAGAACATCAAAAA
>CAYMNU010000018.1:0-15173 GCA_964391885.1 uncultured archaeon
GTGGTCTTGCCGCTGCCTATCGATCCGGCTATTATCAGGTTGGCGGGCGTCAGTTTCATCCCCTCGACCGCAAGCCAGAGGAAAGCTGCAAGCTCCGGCGAGAGCGTGCCCTGCTCTATGAGCTCGACTACACTGAATATGCTGCGCCTCTGTTTCCTTATGGTAATCGTAGAGCCCTTGGAGGGCAGCGGGTCGGCAGTTACATTTATCCTGTTTCCGTCTATCGCGGCTATGTCGATGATTTCTTTTTTCTCTTTCTTGTTGACATAGCAGAGCTCGCCGATGAGGTCGTCAATCGCGTCGGGGCTGGAAAACGCGATATTAGTCCTGCACATGCCCCATTTCCGGTGGTAGACAAATACCGGGACGCCTATCCCGTTTATCATTATTTCTTCCAGGTTGTCATCGTCTATGAGCAGGCCTATGACCCCATAACCCAGCGCCATGCCGGTTATCTTCTTGGCGGCAAAATATGCGTTGTCTGATTTAGGGAGTTTAGCGAGTATCTTGTCCCTAAATGCCTCCCAGCGGGAGGAGACGTCGGGCTCGCTGCGCAGCGCGGAAATCATTTGGGGAGTGGCGAGCTTCTTCCAATCTCCGACTGCCTTGCTCTCGGCTGCAGTAAGCTTCGGCTCGATGACCGAGTAAAGCGGGGTTGATTCCTTCTCGGAGCGCTTTATCTCAACATGGTCATACTTCTCGAGCAGTTCCATGTGAATATTATCGGGGCTGGCTTAAAAATCGCTTTTTGGTAAGAGGCTGTCAATCAACGGAAATGGCGAAAATAGGGCGATTTTGCCCTTGGGAGGCATTTTTATAAGCAGAATCGTAAAAATAACACCCAACAAAAGCTTTTCGCAAGCTTTTTAAAGAAAGACCCATTAGAATAAACGGGTTATGCTATAAAACTCTATACAACGAGTAAATACAAACAAGAGGCAAAAAATGATGCAAAGAAAAGGACAAGGAGCTATGGAATACTTGATGACATACGGCTGGGCTATTCTGGTCGTCGTCATCGTGGGCGTGGTCCTCTGGCAGATGGGGATATTCAGCCCCTCGGGCGGGACTGCTCCGGGAATGAGCGGTTTCGGGAACGTGAGGCCTAGTGAATACAGCTGTTCTGGAGGAACTATACAGGCAGTTGTTGTGAACGCGGCAGGTCAGACGATATCGAACCTGACTATGAACGGTGCGGCTTGTGCAGACAGTCTTGCAGCAGGCAAAACTGAAGTGTGCACTGCCAATAGCGTAGTTGGTTGTGATGGTGTGAGTGCTGGTGATAGGTATGAGGTCCAGTTAAACCTAACATATGACACCGCAGGTGGCCTCTCAAGATCCAGTGGTGGCACAATCTGGGGACCCGCCGAATAAGCCTAAGGCTTTTCGGAACCCCTTCTTTTTCTTTTTTTCTCTTCCCCTAGCTTTGGCTTGGCTCCATGCAGTTCCTGAGAAGGTACTCCTTCTTCAAGGTCCAGTAATCCAGCTTTTTTCTGAGTTCCCATGAGTATCCCTTCGGAACAAATGCACTGAAGACTGCCTTACCATGGTAGACTATTATATCTGAGGCCGGAATGAAGTCACTATCTCCTGAGAGGAGTATACAACAATCGCATTCGTTTTCTATCACCGAGAGATTAAGCATATCTACTGCAATCATCACATCAATCCCCTTCTCGCGGATTGCGCCCTTGCAGTTTTGTAGCTTTCTTGTCAGAATCTCAAAGTCTGGCAATTGGCTTACTCCATATAAGAATTTCATATGCCCATAGTAGCTTTTCTTATTGTGAACTATGCGCGGAACAGAATTATAATATCGTGACCCCTTGAAATCGCATTCAAAGTGTTCACATACCAGCTTGCTGAGCTTATGAAGATCCAGCATGCCTGGCTTTAGCTGCATACCTTTAAGGTTGTGGTACAGATTATTCCCGTCAATGAAGACAATAGCACTTTTCCTAGACACTTTTTCATCCCTAGGAGTGCGGATAGAAGTAAAAGGGATCCCGGCATTACCCTCCGAAGAGGACCATACCGGGGAGTTAATATGTAGTATTGCAACTTAAAGCTTAAAAATGTTTTCAGCTGTGATGGTGCTTCCTTAATGGGTTGCCTATTTTCTTTTTCGACTTTCTAAATAGCCGTGACATCTCACCCCCTTCTCAAAGGCGGCATCAAGCTGCGCGAGTACCAGGAGTCTGCGGTAGCGGTCGCCTTAAGCCAGAACACCCTCGTCGTCCTGCCGACAGGCCTGGGAAAAACGGTGATTGCCCTTTTCCTGGCTGCGCACAGGCTGCACAAGTTTCCTGAGTCAAAAATCCTCTTCCTTGCCCCTACAAAGCCGCTTGTCCAGCAGCATCTGGGCAGCTTCAGGGAAAGCCTTAACCTCGAGGAAAAGCAGTTCGCCCTTTTAACTGGTGCAGAGCCTGCGGGGAAACGGAAAGGGCTCTGGAAAGGCGCGAGGGCAGTCTTTGCAACGCCCCAAACCATAGAGAACGACCTGATAACAGGCAATATAGATTTAAGGGAAGTTTCATTCATAGTCTTCGACGAGGCGCACCGCGCGTCGGGCGAATACGCCTATGTCTTCATAGCCAAGAAATACCTGGAGCAGGGAAGGGACAAGCTCTCGCTCGCCCTCACCGCCTCCCCGGGCTCGGACAAAGAGAAGATAGGGGAGATCATAAGGAACCTGAACATAGAAAGCGTCGAGATAAAGACTGACAAGGACAGGGATGTAAAGCCTTACGTCGAGCGCATGGACGCGGAGTGGGTGAAAATAAAACTGCCGGAGAACTTTGCCCGCCTGCGCGGGCTTTTGCGGCAGGCCATAAAGGAATATGCAAAGCGGCTTAAGGATAAGGGCTACCTGTCGGGCAAGCAATGGGACAGCCTCGGCAAGAGGGATCTCCTGGGACTGCAGTCGCAGCTGAGGGAGGCCATGCTCTCGGGCGAGCGCGTGGGCGATGACGTTTCCGATGTGGCCGCGCTTATCAAGCTGGAGCACGGGCTGGAGCTTCTCGAAACGCAGGGTATAACTGCGCTTAACGAATATTTCAAAAGGCTTAGGACGCAAAAAAGCAGGGCGACCAATTTCCTTTTGGCGAGGGATGACATCCGCGCAGCTATAGGGCTTGCCCAGGTCCTGCAGATGCAAGGCATCGAGCATCCGAAGCTCGCCAGGCTGAAAGAGCTTGTGGAAGAGCAGCTCTCCAGGAAAAACGCGTCAAAGATCCTGGTTTTTACTCAATACAGGGACAGCGTTGAGAAGATAATATCGACCCTCGAGGGGAAAAACATTTCACCGCGCAGGCTGATAGGCCAGGCAGTGAAGGGAAAGCAAAAGGGCATGAGCCAGAAAGAGCAGAAAGAGGTGCTAAATGAGTTCAACCTTGGGTTCTTCAACACGCTTGCATGCACTTCGGTCGGGGAAGAGGGGCTCGACATAGATGAAGTTGATTTAGTCATCTTCTACGAGCCCGTACCCAGCGAGATAAGGACTATACAAAGAAGGGGAAGAACCGCCAGGAAAAAGCCGGGAAGGCTTGTGGTGTTGATGACAGAGGGCACCCGCGACGAGACCTACTTCTGGAGCGCCTTCCACAAGGAAAGGAGGATGCACGCGGCCATAAAGGAGACAAAGAGGGAATATTCGGGGAAGGAGCGAGCAGGCCAATCAAGCTTGAAAAGCTTTGTCGAAAAGGAAAACAAAGGGGAGGAAAAAGTGTACATATATGTAGACCAGAGGGAGAGGGGCTCGGGAATAGCGAAGAAGCTCAGCGAAATGGGCGTGGATGTGGATGTGAAGCAGCTGGAAGTCGCAGACTTCCTGGTCAGCGAGAGGGTCGCTGTAGAGAGGAAAACTGTAAGCGATTTCCTCCAGTCCCTTGTCGATGGCAGGCTGATGAGCCAGATGAGCGAGATGGCGCGTAATTTCGAAAGCCCGATAGTCATCATAGAGGGCAATCCCGGGCAGCTTTACACCGAGAGGAACATCAACCCCAATGCCATACGCGGGGCTATTTCCTCTATCGCGGTGAACTTTGGAATCCCGATAATTTACACTACAGGCACGGAGGATACGGCAGCATTCATCTATGTCCTGGCCAAGAGAGAGCAGGAGGGAAAGGCAAAGGAAATCGCCCTTAGGGGCGAAAAAAGGGCCATGAGCCTGAGCGAGTGGCAGCGCTTTGTTGTTGAATCTCTGCCCAATGTCTCCTCTGTGATTGCCAAGCGCCTTTTAAGCCATTTCGGCAGCGTGGAAAAGGTAATAAACGCGTCTGAGAAAGAGCTCCAAGATGTGGAGGGAATCGGCAAGGGGAAGGCGGAGAGGATAAAGGAAATCATTAGCTCAGAGTATGGGGGAGCGCCTTAGGTTTTTCTTTGCCTATCGCTTAAACATCCATGGTCCTAAACACAATAGGCATGGTGCTCATAATAATCTCATGGGCGCTGCAGATAATGCCAATGGCAAAGGGAAAAATGGAGATAAGAAAGGAGTTCGCGCTGTTGCAGATGCTGGGGATAATATGCATTGCCTTGGGAACATACCTTGGTTCAACGCTTGTATCAGTCCTAAACCTGGCTTCTGCGGCCGGGGCTGGCGTTGTATTTGTGCTTCTGATGAAGAAGCAATCACTTATTAAGCATTAAACCCAAATTAAGGCATGGCAAAGATTGTAGATGAGACCTTCGATGCGCTCTTTGCGCTGACGGATGTCCGCCAGCTCCTCAGGGATACAAAGCCCACTTATAGGCTTACGCAGGAACAGAAAGCCCTGCTAGATAAAAGGCTGGAAAGGGCGAGAAAAGCGATTAGTGCCATCGAAGAGGAGTTCTCCAACGCCAACAAGACCCAAGACTGAAGACACAAAAATGCAGCCGATATGCGACATAGAGGTCCGCACACGCGAGGAAGAGGCAATAAACATCCAGCCGATACAAGCAGGCGGAAGGTTGACTGCAGACGCCATGAAGGCCTTGATCGCTTACGGTGACGGGTATTCCACATGCGATCTATGCCTCAAGCCCTTCAGGCTGGACTATATCAAGAAGCCTAATATAGCGGATTTCTACACAGACCTTGCAAGCTTTCTCAACATGGACCAGGCGCGCGTTTTCCCGGGTGCCAGGCGCTGCTTCCAGGCCGTGATGCTGAGCCTTTTGGAGAAGGGAGATACTGCAATCATGAGCCAATACGGCCATTACTCTCTTGCGCTTGCAATAGAGCAAGCAGGTGCTGAATGGAGAGAAGTCCCTGCAAACGGCAATAACATAATAACCCTGGAAGCCCTTGCGGAAAAGATTGAAGCAGTTAAAAAAGAGACAGGTAGATTACCAAAGCTCGTGGCTATGCACCATTATGATTATATGTTATGCAATGAGCACCCCTTCAGGGAAATGGCCAAAGTATCCCACGAGTACGACATACCCATATTGTACAATGGTGCTTACACCGTGGGGATAATGCCCGTCGACGGAAAGAAACTGGGCGCTGATTTTGTCGTCGGTTCGGGGCACAAGTCAATGGCGGCGCCCGCGCCCACGGGTGTGTTGGCTATGGATAAGGAATGGGCTGATAAGGTCTTTGGAACTACGGAAGCAAAGGGTGATGTGACAGAGAGGAAATTCGGCATAAAAGAAGTGCAGCTGCTTGGCTGCACAGTCATGGGCGGGCCGCTGCTGGGGATGATGGCTTCGTTCCCCCACGTCAAGGAGAGGGTCAAGAACTGGGGCGAGGAGGTCAAGAAGTCCAATTATTTTATAGATGAGCTCTGCAAGATTGAGAGCAACAAGTGCCTGAGCGAGTACCCCAGGAAGCACACGCTCACCAAGGTCCACACCGGCGGTTTTGACAAGGTGGCGCAGGCGCATAAGAAGAGGGGATTCTTCCTGACAAGCGAGCTCTCTAAACGAGGCATAACCGGGCCTTTCCCAGGCGCCACGCGCGACTGGAAGCTGAACACTTACGGGCTCACATGGGACCAGATAAAGTACACTGCCAATGCGTTCAGGGAAATTGCAGAGGAGAACGGGCTCAGTGTTGAATGATTCTTCTCTCCGAGACTTCTAATAATGCTGCCCCTATGACGAAGCGAACAACCCCTGACAGCCCTTTTCTTCAAAGAAAAGCGCTGGCGGAAAAGAACCGTTGGCATGGCTGATGATGACTAATAGGCGAACCGAGGGGCGCTTGACATACTAGGGTTGCCAGGATAAGGGCGCCCCGCAGCTCGGGCAATTAGGGATACCGTAATCTATAGGCGTGTGACACCTCGCACAAAGGGATTTATTGGTCTTTGAGAATGTGCCGGTCAGCGGCCAGCCGCAGCTTTTGCAGAATTTGGCCTTGCTCTCGTTTTCAGTCTGGCAATTAGGGCATTTCTTCAGGAAGAGTGCGCCACACTGCCTGCAGCGTATCATACCTATGGGATTATCCGCCCCGCAGCGATCGCATTTCATTTTAAGGATTTTAGTTACTTTGATTGCCCCATTATCTTAAAGATGAGATTTATAAAAGCGTATAGTCAAGATTAGCGTGGACTACATCTACCTGGACAACGATTCTGCCACGAGGCTTGATGACAGAGTAGTGAAAGCTATGCTGCCCCGCTTCTCTGAAAGCTATGGCGCTGCATCTTCTGAGTTCGGCCATCGTTTCGGAGTGGAAAGCAGGAAGGGCGTCGAGGCTGCGAGGGCGATAATCGCTGAGAAGATAGGCGCAAGCCCCGGCGAGATACTGTTCACCTCCGGTGTTGCAGAGTCCAATAACCTGGCCCTTCGAGGGGCAGTTTCGCCAAAGAAAGGCATGCTCACATCAGCGATAGAGCAGAACACCGTCCTGAACACTGCTAAGTCACTGGCAGAGGACAGGGGAATTTCGCTTAAGATATCCCCCGTGGACCAGGAAGGATTCATTGATTTTCGGGCACTGGAAAAATCCCTGGATGAGAATATCGGTATGGTGTCCATACAGCACGCAAATCAAGAAATAGGCACCGTACAGGACATCGCAAAGATCGGGAAGCTCTGCCGGGAGAGGGGAGTACTCTTCCACTGCGACGCTTCGCACAGCTTTTTGAAGACGGGCATAGACGTCGAGAGGATGAATGTCGACCTGATGACGCTTTCTGCGCACAACATCTATGGGCCCAAGGGTGCAGCCGCGCTCTATGTCAGAAAAGGCGTGGAGATTAATCCCTTGTTTTACGGTGGGGGCGAGCAGAAAGGCCTGAGGCCCGGGCTGGAGGATGTCCCGAGTATTGTGGGCTTCGGAAAAGCGGTCGGGGTTTACGATGAGAAAGACAACAAGAGGATGGCAGGGCTGCGGGACTACTTGATTGCGAGTCTGGTTAAGATCAAGGATACTGAGCTGAACGGGCCCCGTGAAAAGAGGCTGTGCAACAATGTGAACATAAGCTTTAAGTATATTGAGGGCGAGTCTATCCTCTTGCACCTGGACATGCGCGGGATTGCGGTTACAACGGGCAGCGCGTGTTTCTCCCAAGACCTTATGCCAAGCCATGTTATAAGCGCCATAGGCAGGAGCCATGCCGACGCCCATGGGTCCGTGAGGTTCAGTTTGTCTAAATATAATACTAAAGGTCAGATGGATTATGTCACAGAAAATGTGAGGGAAGTCGTTGAGAAGCTAAGGGAGATCAGCCCGATTGCAAAAAATTAATATGGATTTCAAGAAATTCCAAAGGCATAATGCATGCATGGGAGAAGCAACTGGTGGCTTTTGGATGATTTTTTCTGCAGCATGGCTTGTGCTTGCCTTGTATGTGTTCATAACACCATATCCATGGGCAATTGCGATTGTGGCATGCTTGCTATTCTGTGCCGGGTGTCTTAGCATGTTTAGAGAGTCAAATACTTCAAAGAGGAAGAAAATAGCTATTGGTACTATCATGTCTTTTGCTATACTACTATCTACGCTTTATAGTGTGCCAATACTGATGTATGGTTTTAATCCGCCTACGTCTTGGATTACACGTAGCACCGCAGAAGGTATGATAGTTTGTCCGAACCCGGAATATTCGATTGTACAGGGTATAGAGATCTCTTTGCAAAAGGGCATCATGGACTTCACGCTTAAGGGTAATTGTTTGATGGGTACTTCTAATGAAGAAATAACTGAGGCTGGAATGTTGCGGAAATGTTATTCTAACCATATATTTATCTGCTCAAACTGCATTTTTCCTGGATACATAATGTGTGATGTTGATGAAATCAACTTCTACTGCCATAAAAGCTCTGATTTCTGCGGAGAACATGACTCATTTGTTTTATTGGATAGGAAGGCTATTATAAGTCAGGGACCAATCAATATCTCCGGCAAGTTCTTTGATGTGCATGTAGAGTGCTTTGAAAAAGAAGGTGGGAAGATTCGTTGCGACCTTTATTTCGAAGGTGTCGGAAGGCCAAGTGGCGTTCATGGTTATCAACAGTTTTTAGGCTATGAGCAAGGGGATAATGCTATTTTTTCAAATGAAAGCTCTCCATTTGGATATTTTATTAAGAGTTCTGAGCTGATGTTCCTCTATGACAGGCTATGCGGTACAAAATACTTGGGTGGCAAGAATTTTTATGAGAAGAGCGGAGAGATAAATGTTACCGAAAAACAAGTCTTATTTAGGGAGAAACTCAGTGAACGCTGGTTAAAGATGAACGAGGATAAAGGCAGGGAACTAACTCCCGATGAGTTAGAGGATTTACTAAGTGAAATAGCCTCTGAATTATCAATAAAACCTATGCTAGAAATGTTTAATGAATCTTATAACCGTCAAATATCAGGCATGTAATCCAATAACCAGATTTAAAATGTACACAGAAAAGGTGATGGAACACTTCAAGAATCCCCGGAATGTAGGGGAAATCAAAGATGCGGACGCCAAGTCCACCGAGGGCAGCATGGCCTGTGGGGACATGGTCTCCATGTACCTGAAAGTGGATGCAAAGACGCAGGTCATCAAAGACATAAAATTCAAGAGCTTCGGCTGCGCCTCAAACATAGCCACCTGTTCGGCGCTCACGGAACTGGCCAAGGGAAAAACGCTGGAAGAGGCCAAGAAGCTCAAGTTCTCCGAGATCTCGGAATTCCTCGGAGGCCTGCCCGGTGTGAAAATGCACTGCGCTGTATTGGCTACAGTGGCGCTCCAGTCTGCCATAAAGGATTATGAAGAAAGCCACGGTCTGGCAAAATATGACATAACCGTGAACGAAGAGGAAATAAGGAAGCGCCTCTCGCACGTCATGGACCCCGACAAGGGCAGGGACATAGTCTCTCAGGACATGGTAAAAAAGATTATGATAAAGGGGGACACTATAGAAGTGCTGGTCGAGCTGCCTGCCAACTACCGCTACGCGGAGCCGATCTTTGAGGACGTCAAGGAAAAGCTCATAAGCCTGCCAAGGATTAAAAAGATAGATGTCGAGCTGGTTAAGAGAGGGAGCCTATAGGGATTAATGCATCGGGATTCCGCTATGGTCAAAGGGTTTTCGACTCTTTGCTGCTTTTGCCTCTGCGCGGTCAATTATCCTTTGTTGGGGTATGCCCCGGGTAGGCGAGCCATACAGGACAAGCCTGTGTTGTAAGGATTTCTTGGGGGCGTGTACGTGGCCTTGATGGATATGGGCCTGGTTAAAGGTTATTTCAGTCATAGGGCGCCCACGCTCATCGACAGCCCTCTTAGTCCCTATGTCAACTTTGTGCGCGTCATTGATACGGGTTTGCCGTAGCTCTTCTTGAGAAAACCTCACACTGGCAGTCTCATTTCGCTTTAGTAGAATCCGGGTGCCGTCGTGGGCGATGAAGGCTGCCTGGCCTTTGGCATCTGGGCTTCGGCTGACTCTTACACCCATATCGCTAAGGTCTACAACTGTATGCTGCCCGTTTGCATCTTCAAAATCAAAGAATCTCTTTTCTCCCTTGCCGGATTTTTTCTTTTCGCCGGGTTTTGGCCTTGGCTCATAAGAAATCAATTTATGGCCTTCTAAGTCTAGGATTCTGGACACGGAGTGGGAAGGGTCAGTCTTAAAGCGTTTGAATTCCCCTGGTCGGGCACTGCGCATGCTCACGCGCCCTTTTTTTCTTGGTTTGTGCATTTTATAATTAAATATTACAAAATCAAGCATATAAATGTATTTAGGGGCCTATTCAAAAAACGGATAGAAGGAATGAAATAGACCCAATCAGTTTCTTGAGTTGTTTGAAGTACCGGAAGGATTGTTAGGCATATGGGATATTGTGGGAAAAGTGCACTTTCATTTTTATATCCAGCCCTCCAAATTTACACTCCCGAGAATATGGCAAAAGAGGTTTTTGAGGTTAGGATTCATGGAAGGGGCGGGCAGGGCGGCAAGACCGCGGCCCAGTTCATAGCCGAGTCTGGCATGGACGAGGGCAAATATGTCCAAGCATTCCCCGAATATGGGCCGGAGAGAAGCGGCGCACCTGTGACTGCCTATGCGCGCATCTCCGACGAGAAGATAAGGCTTTATCAGCCTGTACACAACCCTGACATAGTGCTGGTTATAGACGAGACGCTGCTTTGTTCAATAGATGCGGGAGAAGGTGCAGACAAAGACTCGATACTCATTGTTAACACCCCGCGCAAAGCAAAGGATGTGGCAGAAGAAACCCGGTTTCCGGGAAAGGTCTACACTGTGGACGCCACTAAGATTTCAATAGACGCCACCGGGGTAAACAAGCCGAATGTCCCCATACTGGGCGCGATGATAAAGGCCAGAGATATTATAAAGATAGAGGGCGTCGAGAACAAGATAAAGCAGAAGTTCTTGAAAAAGCTGGGCGAAGAGAAGACGCAGGCCACTATTAATGCTATCAGAAGGGCATACGACGAAGTTTCAGAATGAGCCAGATATGCGACCCCGCGAAAAAGCTTAAGGGCTGGAAAGAGATCCCGATAGGTGGAGTCATAGAGAACGCTCCGACATCTCTGGTCAACAAAACAGGCGCATGGAGGGCATTCAGGCCCGTATGGGACAAAGAAAAATGCATACACTGCATGATATGTGTGGCCCACTGCCCGGATATGAGTATACATATTGAGGGGGATAAGCGTATAGAAACCGATTTTGATTACTGCAAGGGCTGCGGCATCTGCATGACTGTGTGCCCAGTAAAATGCATTTCAATGAAAGAGGAGGGCGAATTCAGATGAGCAAGATGTTGCCGCTTACGGGAGCAGACGCAGTCGCAGAGGCGATGAGGCAGATAGATCCCGATGTAGTTGCCGCCTATCCGATAACCCCCCAGACCCCGATTATGGAGGGCTTTTCTAAATTCGTGGCAGATGGCATTGTTAAGGCAGAGCTCATAAGAGTCGAGTCAGAGCATTCTGCCCTGAGCGCTACAGTAAGTGCCGCCTATGCCGCAAGAGCTATGACTGCCACTTCTTCCGCAGGTCTCGCCCTAATGCATGAGATATTGGGAGTCGCCTCGGGATTGAGATGCCCTATAGTAATGCCCATAGCGAACCGAGCACTATCCGCCCCACTGAATATCCACTGCGACCACGGCGACACCATGGCTGCGCGAGAGATGGGCTGGATGCAGATTTACGCCGAGGATGCACAGGAATCGTATGAAAACGTCCTTCTCGCAATGAGGCTCGCTGAGCACAAGGATATCCTCACCCCCATAATGCCCTGCATGGACGGCTTCATAACAAGCCACGGCGTCGAGAATGTAACCATCTATGACGACGAACCAGTCAGGGATTTCATAGGCGAATACAGATTCCCATTTGATATACTCGACTACAAGAACCCGATAACCGTAGGAGCCATCGAGCTTACAGACTATTTGTTTGAAACCAAACGGCAGCAGGTTGATGCTATGGAAAAAGTGCCGAAAGTCCTTCCGGGCATCGCAAAAGAGCTGGCGAAGATAACTGGTAATGAGTTCGACGTCGTAGAAGAATATATGACTGAGGACGCTGATGCAATAATAATGACTATGAGCTCCGCAGCAGGCACGACAAAAACCGTTGTTGACCGGATGCGCAAGGATGGCAAAAAAGTGGGCCTGTTGAAGCTAAGGATGTTCAGGCCGTTCCCATATGAGCGCGTGGCAAAAGTTTTGGAAGGCGCTAAGGCTGTTGCAGTGCTTGACAGGGCGGCATCGTACGGGGCGAATGCGCCGATATATTCAGACGTCCTCAACGCCTTGTTCTACTCCTCTTCAAAGCCGAAAATCCAGAGTTATGTCTTTGGTATAGGGGGCAGGGACCTTAGTGATTTCCACATAAAAGCAGTCTTTGAAAAGCTGCTTAATGGGGAAGTCAGCGGGAGAGAGGACTACATCAACCTCAGAGAATGAATTACAAGGAATTTGTGAAAAAGGAGCCAAGGCTCGCATCCGGGCACGGCTTGTGCGGAGGCTGCACAGAGCCGATGATCGTCAAGACAGTGCTGGGCGCAACAGACAAGCCGGTCGTGGCTGCAAACGCTACAGGATGCCTCGAGGTTTCCACTACTATTTACCCCAAGTCCGCTTGGAAGATTCCCTGGATACACAGCGCCTTTGAGAATGCGGCGGCGACTATTTCAGGCGTCGAGAGCGCTTATAAGTCGCTTAAAAAACAGGGGAAAATCAAAGATGATATTAAATTTGTCGCTTTTGCGGGTGACGGCGGGACTTATGACATAGGGCTGCAGTCGCTCTCAGGAGCGCTTGAGAGAGGGCATGATTTCCTTTATGTCTGTTTAGACAATGAAGCTTACATGAACACTGGTGGGCAGCGATCCAGCTCGACACCTTACGGGGCTGCGGCAACCACATCGCCCGCAGGCAAGGTAATACAAGGCAAGACCGAGTGGAAGAAGGATTTAATAAAAATCGCCGTGGCGCACAACATACCCTACGCCGCGCAGGCATCGTCGGGCAACTGGCTGGACCTAGTGAACAAAGCGCAGAAGGCGTTCACAATTGATGGCCCGAAACTGCTTTTGGTATACTCGCCCTGCACCACACTATGGGGTTTCGCGAATAGCAAGGCTATTGATATATCCAAGGTTTTGATAGAAACGGGCGCATGGCCATTGTACGAGGTGGAGAACGGCAAATACAAGCTGACTTACAAGCCAAAGGAGAGAAAGCCCATGACTGAGTACATCAAGACGCAGAGAAGGTTTAAGCACCTCCTTAAGCCAAACAATGAAGCCATCGTCGAGAGAATCCAGAAACACGTCGACGAGAAGTGGGCCGAGATTCTTAAGCTCTGCGGCGAGAGCGAGTAAATTCAGGTCTTTCTTATTCCAATCTTTACATATTTAGAATGCGGTCTTTTGTAGATCCTACCCCGCTTGTCAAATACCCGCACCCAAAGTATCTTTCTTTCAAAATCAACATCTATCAGAGCCCTGTGATCACCTACGCGAAACTTGTAGGCCTCGTCGCCTTCAAAGTGCTCTAAATATCTAAAGGGTTCTTGTGAGAGGTCTGCAAATGCGGCTTTGGCATGTTCAAAGAGGTCTCTTGGGAGCTTTCTCATTAGTTTGGCAGCTTTCTTAGAGAACAGAACTGAGTAGGTCATATCTTTTCAAGCGGGGTGTATTCGCTCCCGGGCTCCTTCCTTGCTGCCGCGAGTTCT
The DNA here is from genome assembly GCA_964391885.1 of uncultured archaeon. GTDB lineage: Archaea > Altiarchaeota > Altiarchaeia > JAFGQM01 > JAFGQM01 > CAYMNU01. The sequence goes on from CAYMNU010000018.1 coordinate 13,623, forward strand.
TTTTTAGCGTAGTCCGTCAACTCGCCTTCGGAAAGTAGGGCGTATTTTATCAAAGCCACATCATTCTTTAACTGATCTAAGTCTTTTTTGACATAAGACATTTCAGTATCCATAACTATTCTTGAGCCTAACTGAAGAAAAATGCTAGATTTTAACAGGGGAATATTTGTTATTTTCTTTGGCGTAGTGTAAACTAGGTGCAATGATTGATGTCACGAAGACAGTTTGCAACGGCATGGGGGTTTACCCCGGCGACCAGGAGACCATTATAAGCAAGCTTAAATCCATTGAGGAGGGTTATGATTTGTCTAAGGTAGAGATATCGCTGCACGCGGGCACACACATTGACGCGCCTGCGCATTACATAAAGGGCGGCAAAACCATCAATGAATTTCCGATAATCAGGGGCAATGCAGGCTTCGGCTCGGGCGATATTGCCCTGTTCAGAAGGGAGATAACCGAGGAAGAGGCAGAGAAACTTGCAGGCAGGACTGCAGTGGGCACAAGCGAGCAGAGCATCGGCAGCGATGAGGTGCACAAAATACTCCTGTCAAAAGGGACCTTGATAATCGAGAATCTTGATCTTGACAAGGTGGAGGACTGTGAATATGAGATGCTCTGCTTCCCTTTGAAGGTAAAGGCCGAGGCTGCGCCCTGCAGGTGCGTTTTGCTCGAGAAGGGCTAGCCCCGGATAAGCACGAGCTTCTCGGCGCCGCTTCTCCTGGCATCCTTCATGAAACCCTTTATCCTCTCGGCATCGCCGTGCATGACGAATAGCTCCGTGCAGCGGCTTTCAGCGAGATGCGTGTGCAGCTGGGTGCTGACCAGCTCCTCGTATGCGTGCTTCACACTGTTGAGCGCCGAGCCCTTTTCCTTCCTATAGGTCATGACCAGGACGCAGCTGGTGGGGCCTGAGATGCTTTCCCTAGGCTCGTCTGCCATCGCCTTCAGGGCTGCCCTGAAGAGCTCCGAGCGCGACTTGTATCCTTTCTCCTCGATCAGCGCGTCCGCCTGTTTAAGCAAAGGGCCGCTTATTGAAACACTTACTATCATTATTAAGTTTTGCAGCTTTGTGTTAAAAACTTATTAAGTAATTTAAATAAGTTAATAAACTAGCTTCAGCATGAAAAATATGATGATATACGCGATTCTTGCAATCGCCATAGTCGGAGTGGCAATCTTCATGTGGCCCGCAGAGGAACCCAGTGTTTCGGAAGAAAAGGGAAAGCTTGGCGTGATTGTGACAATAGCACCCCAGGCCCAGTTTGTAGAGGGAGTCGGGAGAGACAAGGTTGAAGTAAGTATTCTGGTCCCTCCGGGAGCCAGCCCCCACAGCTATGAGCCCACTCCACAGCAGATGGCTGCTGCCGGGAGCGCAAAGATGTATGCGAAGGTGGGTTCGGGGGTGGAATTCGAGCTTTCCTGGGCGGACAAGATAATCGCGCTTAATCGAAATATGCTAGTGGTGGACTGCTCAGAAGGTATCTCAATTATTGAGGGTGATGAGGAAGAGGAACATCTTGACGAAGAATATGAAGGGGATCATGGCCA
>CAYMNU010000019.1:0-13610 GCA_964391885.1 uncultured archaeon
CTTGCCATTGGGTGACCAGAGCACTAAACCGTGTATCTCCTGGGCGCAGTACTTTGGGCTGTACTTGATGCCAGCCCTTGAGAAGCCTTTCATGCTCAGACCCTCTGCACAGCGCTTGGGAGAGCCGATGTCAGCGTCTTTTTCAAGCACCAGCACGCTCATGCCCCGCTCTGCCATGGTCTTGGCAGTCATGCTGCCTGCCGGGCCCGCGCCGACAACAATGGCATCGTAGTCAGTCATCTTTAGGTTATCTTTTTAATATCGGATTCAAGCGCAATAAGATTATTCTATCGTCATGGCCCTGACCGGGCACATGAGGACGCAGCTCTTGCAGTTGATGCACTTATCAGCATCGACTATTATTCTAGTCTCATCAAGGGTTATTGCTCCCGTCGGGCAAACCCCGACACAGCCCCCGCAGTGGATGCAAAGGGCCTGGTTGTTCACTGCGACCATCGTCTTAATTGATTTATTATGTATATAAACTTTTAATGATTATTAAAAGTTGTTGGATTATTAAGCGTTTGACCTATAAATACATCATGATAGTGATAGGTATAGACCTAGCCGGAAGCGAAAAAAACAGTACGGGCTTCTGTATATTGAAAAGCGACGGGACGTCAAAAATACTGAAGACCATGCTACTCCGAAAGGATGAGGATATAATCTTTCAATGCGACCTGCTCAATCCCGACCTTATAGCCATAGATGCACCGCTAACCCCTGCAAGGAACGCCTATATGAGGCCTTGCGATGAGGAGCTTGCGGAGTATGGGGCCCTGCCACATAGCCTCAGGGGGATGGCTTACCTTGTGGAACGCGGTTTAAAGCTGGGGAATGCCCTCAAGAGCAAGCACAAAGTGATTGAAGTCTACAACAATGCCACTGCCAAGATACTTGGATATCATGATAAGAAGGATATAGATATGCAAAAGCATCTGGCTCATATGCTCGGCGGGGAGCTAAAAGAGCGGATTATGAAGAGAGATGAACTTGACGCTATTTCCGCAGCACTCACGGGTTTCTTGTATCTTCAAGGCAAAACCGTCGAAGTGGGGGATGAGGAAGGCAAAATCATAATCCCGAAGGTCTAGGTTTTTCTTGACGGGTATCATGAAAATCAGGTTTAGTTTTTTAATGCCCTCATATAATTTATAAAAATGATTAATGTGCTGTCTGCATTCGTGCTACTGAATTTCTTCGGCATCGGCCAGATGAGCGCCGATGTTATGTTCGGACTGAAGATAGTCGCGCTGGTGATGGTCTACGGCTACATGCACATGAACCTGGGCGGTGGCATGCTCTCCACTGCTATATTCCTTATCTTCGCTTACTGGTTTGTGCTTGAGAACAACGGCATGCTGGCCATAATGGTGCTTGTGCTGTTCTTCCTGACCATACACGGCTTTGACATACTGTGGGGCGGGGACATAATCAAAGGCAATATGGGCGAGCGCATGGCTAGGCGCCAAGGCGCCATGGAACATGCGCCATTTAGGGCTAGAGTACCACCATAAATGAATTATTAAAATGGGACTTTTGGACGACCTCGGGACTATAGAACTGCTTATCAAGCTCTTCCTAGTCATGACAATATTCGGCTTTGTCAGGAACTGGACTGGGAATACTACAATTGCCCTTGTCGTAGGCGGCATACTTGTATATCTCTTTGTCTTCCAGTATCCTGTAGTCGGCTTCAGCTATTTAGTGCTATCTCACATATTCGTGCTGATATTCTTCATTTGGCTGATGTTCACAATCCTGCCCAAGTAGCTTAGCCGGTAATTTAAAAATGGCAAGACTGACGCTCGTTGAGAGGCAGGACGCGCCCCTCCGATGCGTGCCTGACCTGGGTATAGCCCATCTTCTGGGGCAGTGCAAGGAAAAGGGGGTACCTGCACGCCTTGTACAGGGCTCGCCGCTGACACTCTCCTGCCTTTTAGATGGGTCAGTCTTTGAAAATTTCTGCAGGAGATATAAAAGGGAAGTTAGGGAAAGGGGTGAAGCATGGTTGAGAGAATTCCTCGGCTTCAATTATGGCATAGCGACTTCCGACAACATCTGGGACAAAACCAACCCCGACGCGCTGGCAGACCTCGCGGGGCTTCTTTCTTTTATGAAAAAGGATCTTTGGCCGGACTGGCTCCCTAGCTACATGTTTGACGAGATAAAAAAGACCAGACCGGATATCGTAGGCTTCTCACTATGGGATTTTTATGGGAATCGAGGAATACGCGATGCTGTTGCCAAAACCATAAAACAAGTCAGGGAAGAATTGGAAGTGCCCATACTCATCGGCGGACCCGGGACTGTGACGGCCTCTGCGAGAAAAGATATCTTTAAGATATTCAAGCCTGATGCCATAGTCCACCACGAGGGCGAGGAGGCCCTGTTCGATGCTATCAGAATGCTGGAAAATGGGAGTATGGAAAGGCTAGACAATATAAGCTATGAGGGCTATGACGGAAATAGCAAGCCCGTGGAAGACCTGGATTCCCTGGCACTTCCCGACTTTTCCCAGTACAGCCTCAAAAAATTCTTTTTGCCGGCGCGGGTGCTGCCGCTTATGACCAGCAGGGGCTGCCCATGGGCCAGGTGCGCCTTCTGCAGCCACCATGCGACCTACAAAGGCTACAGGGAATTGAGCCCGGGGCGATTGGCGGAAGCAATAGAGGCATGCAAAAAAGAGGGTGCAGAGATGATAATGTTTCACGACGAGGCCCTTACTGCAAGCCGCTCCGAGAAACTTTTGAAAAGCCTTCCGGAGGCTTATTATTATGCATATACCCGCCCAAGCGGGTTCAGCAGGCGGCTACTCAACGAGATGTATAACAAAGGCTTCCGCGTGCTTGTGTGGGGCGTAGAATCAGGCTCGCAGGCGACCCTGGATTCTATGAGGAAGGGGACAAATATTGAGGAAATAGAGCGCATGCTGCGCGATGCGCATGGAGCGGGCATAACGAACGCAGCCTTCATGATGTTTGGCTTCCCGGGCGAGACCCGCGAAAGGGCAGAGGAGACTGTTTCGTTTCTGGAGAGGAATGCGGATTACATAGAGCGCCATGCCTCTTCGCAATTCAGGCTTGAAGAAGGTTCACCGATATGGGTGCAGCCCGCTATTTGGGGAGTTAAGAGAAATGGCTTCAAATATAGCGTGGAAGAGGGCATGCAGGAAAAAGAGGCTTCCTCATTTTTATCAAGCCTCAACTCACGGGAGCTGCGTACTGCTGCGAACACCATGTATTACATGCCAGGGGACTCAGAGATGCGCGCCTATTTCTTCATGCAGGCCGTTTACGGAGAAGGGGAGGGTGATTATCCAGTAAGGAACGGCATCCTTGTGGGGCGAGAGATACTGCCTTCGCTACTAACAAAAGAGAATATGAGGCCCAGGCTCTCGCTCAGCGAAAAGCAGCTGGAGATTTATAGGAAATGCGACGGTGCGCACAAGATGGGCGAGACGGGCTTTGAGGAATATCCTTATGTCGTGCGCTACAAAAGGTTTTTTAAACAGCTCCCATAATTAAGATAGACAAAATGCCCCCAAAAGACAAGGATATACACAAAAAGATTGCAGATCTCGAAGCCAGGCACGGCAAGGTAGAAGACATCGGTGACGAGCTCAGGATAATCGGCAAGGAATATGCAGATATAAAGTCAAGGATTGAAGCTACTGATGTCCTTATCGACCATGTGATACACCAGCTGGACACTGAGAAAAAGATGCGCAGGGTGAACATGCTATTGGCCTTGGCGATACTGGCGATGGTGGCTCTGCTTGTAATTAGCATGGCAATGGGTTTTTAAGCTTTTAAAGATAAAATTTGTCACTGAAAAGTAGTAAAGATGGCGAAAGGCAAAGGAAGCAAGTATAAGTCCCCAGGGCCAGTAAGCAGAATAACAGGACCTCGTGCCAATAAAAAGGGACCATATGCAGGCCAAAAATTAGTTAGGAAACATGAAGCTGCGCGCAGGGCGCTTGCCAGTGCCAGAAATGAGCTCGACGCCCAGAAAAGGGCAGCAGCCGATGCCAAAGCCGAGCAGCGCAGCTCAGATGCCGCAAAGAGGCAGGCCCTGCTTGAGAGGAGCAGGGCAACTGAACAAGCTGAAGCATCAAGAAAAGAGATGAGAGCCCGCATGGCGCAGGGCGGCAAGAAAGCTGGGCAGGTTATAGCTCAAGAACGTGCTGCAGCTGCAAAGATGCTTGGCGCTTCCAATCAAAACCTCCGGCGCATGCAAGAAGAGAGAAAACGCGTTGGTGAAGGCCTAAATTGGTCTATGAAAAGAGTCCAATCATTAAATGCTGAGCTTCAAACCTTGAAAGCATCTGGGAGGGATGCGGACCAAGCAAGAATTAATGCCCTAACCACAGAGAAAAGCCAGTTACAAGAGCGCATGGGCCAATTAAGGGATATGCAGGGATCGCTAGCCACGCAAATACGGGATCATGAGGCTACAATAAGCGGGCTTAGAGAAAACCTTAACCAGTTCGGCGAGCGAATGCAGGCCGCCGAGGAAGGACTGGCAAGAGAGTCAGGCAAGGTCACGGCCCGGAATAGGCAGATAAGGCAACTTAGAGCCGAGAGGAACGCGGCAATTAGGGAAGTGGAGGCTCTCAGAGCTAGAGGTATGAACACCCAGGGTGCAGAAGCGCGTGTGGAGCAGATAAATCAGATTATGCAAGAAGGGGGCGGGGTTAGATTAACTGAAGACGGTAGATTAATCCGAACTCGAGATGGTGTCGTTATTTCTTACGGGCACAATGCTGCAGGTGGCCTGGGAGAGGCAAGGAACCTCCTATCTGAACCTCAGTTTAACAGACTAATGGAAGCTATTGAAGGGGCCGGTGGCGGTAATAACCCTGCAGCTCAGGATGCCCTAAGAGCCAGGATAGCCGCCATAGAATCATCAGCTAGCCTCAGCAGAGAACAAAAGCAAAAGATGATTCTCAAAGAATCCGACATTGAAGAAAAGAAAAAAACAAGTAGTGAAAAATTCGCTGCCGGTGCCAAGAACTTTGGAGAAGGGATGGGTGGTATAAGCAGGGGTTTTGGCGCTTTCCTAAACCCCGCTGCCATGAGCGGCTTGCTGATGATAGTCGTGATTATCCTGCTTACATGGATAGTTCTCCAGCTTTTCCCGATATTCACTTTTTAGAGGAAGATATACCGTCAGAACTTCTTTAAAACCTTTTTCTCTTTCAGCGCATGCTCAAGGACATCCTTTATTGTCTCTGCATATATAACCTTAATCTGCTTCGACTTTTCCGAATCCAGTATAAGGTCGCCATCATTAGATTTTGGGATAATAACTGTTTTGACTCCTGCCTCGATGGCAGCTTCCACTTTCGGAGTTATGCCGCCCACGGGTAAAACATCCCCCCGCACATCCACAGAGCCTGTCATAGCTACATCCTGCCTCACCGCAGCGTTCTCAAGCGCAGACAAGGCAGCCACCGCAACACTTACAGAGGCGGAGTCGCCCTCGACGCCCTCATACGTCTGCAGGAACTGGATATGCACATCATAATCCCTTATATTCTTGCCGATGAATTTCTTGACTATTGCAGATACGTTTTGTATGGCTTCTTTTGCTATATCGCCCAGCTTCCCGGTAACAATGACCTTGCCTCCGTTCCTGCTCTCTGCAGTAGTTATCTCAGAGACTATCGGCAGGACTATGCCGCCATTGCCGATAACCGCCAGGCCATTGACCCTTCCGACTTCTGAGCCAGTTACGCGTATGACTTCGTATTCTCTCCTCCGCTCCACATATCTGTCGGCGGCCTGCTCTTCGAGGGTCTTTGAGGCCTTAAGTGAGTCTTTTACATCCTGGAGAGTGACGTACTTGTGCTTCCGTTCAACAGCCAAGTCACCGGCAGCACGTATTAATCCGCCAAGCTCTCTCAGCCTGAGCGTGAGCCTGCCTTTCCTGCCGGCGCGCCTCTTTGACCCGGTAAGTATAGCTGTTACAGCATCCCTTTCAAAGTGGGGTATCTTCTTGTCCTTCTCAACCTCCTGCGCTATGAACTGCACAAGCTTTCTCCTCTCAAGCTCGCTGTCTTTCACAGAGTCGTTCATCCACACCTCATAGCCGTAACCCTGTATCCTTGAGCGAAGCGCGGGGTGAAGATGGCTAAGGACTTCGGCGTTGCCCGCGGCCACCAAGACGAAGTCGCAGGGCACCGGCTCAGTGACCACCATGGCTCCCGAAGACATTTCACTGCGCCCGGTTATGTGCATCTGGCGCTCTTGCATGGCACTGAGGAGATCGTGCTGCACCTTCAGGTCCATGGTGCCGATTTCATCCACAAAGAGAACTCCCTTGTTGGCTTTATGTATAAGGCCCGGAAGGACTCGCTTGTGCGCGGGCGTGCCGAGGCCACCGCTTTGGAGGGGGTCGTGCTTGACATCGCCGAGTAGAGCTCCGGCATGCGCTCCCGTAGCATCTATGAAAGGCGGTTTCTTCACGCCCGCATTGTTTATGAGGAGTTTGGGGGACTCTTTTGTGTCGCCTTTCACAAGCTTGTTCGCAATCATGAGGACTGCGACAAGGCCCACCGATACGATCATTTGGGCGGCGATTATTACCGAGTCTATGTCAGTCATCCAATAAAGGAACCAGGGGTAAAGCAATATCAGGAAAGAAAAAAGAAAGCTGAAGGTCTTTGCGCTACCGCCACCCATGGCTTTCGCCTTCTTCATGACGTTTATGCCTTCACCCGCCTTGACTACCTTAATCCTCGGATTATTCTCGTCTTCTTGGTTGGGCACTACCAAGACATCCTGCATCTCTTTCATGGGCAGGAGCTCTGACATCGCCTGGCCCAATAGGCTTTTGCCCGTCCCGGGCTCGCCGATAAGCAAGACATTGCGCCTCTGGGCAGAAGCCTTCTTAATTATTTCTACTGCATCGTCTTGGCCTATTATCTGGTTTGCGAGGATTTGGGGTGTATAAATCTCTGCAGTGGTTTTGAAATCGTCCCAAGACCTGAGCTTCATGGAGTCTTTCTTGCCCTTGTTTGGGTCTTTTGCTTTCCGGGCATCTGCAGCCTTTTGGCCTTTCGTTATGGGGCCCTTGGGCCCTTTGGTTTTTTTCCCTTCTTCAGCCATTATAACGTGATTGTTTTTTATATCTCAGGGGAACACGAAGAGCTCGCAATAGAGGAGATAAACTCCATATACGAAGCGCATGGAAAGGCGCTTAGCATAATAGAGCGTTGCAATCGCTTGGTATTGGCCGGGGACGGGCCCGATCCAAAACTGCTAAGACGCCTGGCTTTCACCCACGAGATATATCATACATTCTCGGTTTCTAAAAACCCAGATGAAGTATTATTAGGTCTTGGTATTAAAAAGGATGACAGCTTTTGTGTGAGGGCTAGGGGATTCCAAGACAACAGTACTGAAGAAAAGCGGGCTGGCGAGCTTATTTATGAGTCTGTTAATGCCAGGGTCGATTTAACGAATCCAGACAAGCCTGTTTACCTGCTAAAGATAAACGAGGTCGTTGCAGTCTGTCTTGAAAAGTACAAGAGCGATGATTTTGAGAGCCGGGACCCCAATAAGAGGCCGTTCTTCCACCCACTCGCCCTTTCCCCAAAGCTTGCAAGGCTCTTCCTGAACCTCGCGAGGACTAAGAAGGGCGATAGTGTGCTTGATCCATTCTGCGGCTCAGGCTCGATTTTGATAGAGGCTGCACTCATGGGTTTGTTACCCATAGGCTCTGACAAGGACCGCAAGATGCTATGGGGTGCTAAAAAGAACTTGGAATTTTATAGTTTGAAATCAGAACTGCATGAAGGCGATGCAACACGAATAAAGGAAAAAAACCTGGATGCGATAGTCTCCGACCCACCATATGCTCGTGCAAGCAAGATGTTTGACAGCGGCTTGGAAGAGCTTTATGAGAGCTTTCTTGCTTCTGCCTTCGATGCGCTCAAGCCAGGCGGGCATCTTGTCATCGCTGTACCCAAGGGCGCAAGAGTCGCATATGAGAAACATGGCTTCGCCAATATTGGGGACTACGAGCTTTATGTCCATCGCTCGCTGACCAGGAGAGTGCTGGTTCTGAGAAAGCCTTGAATGCGCATCCGATTTATATCCCATGGGGGATAAATTAAGCGAAATGAAACTTGCTGGCCTGTTGATCTTGTTTTCTCTTGCGACTGCATCTGCAGCCCCCGCTCCATGGGGCATCGCCATAAACCAGGAAACACGGGAATGCGCGGGTTACTGGGGCGGGGATGAATTCCATGGCTTTGCCCTGCCTGATGGATGGGGGGCGCATTACCCGGAGTTTGCAAACGGCTCTGCTTGGATAAGCACTTCATTTGGGAACTGCAGTTGGGGGGATGAGGAAGCCTGCTGCGAGGAGCTGGGCCTGCCTTATGTCTCAAAGAATATCGGGGAAGGCTTTGACACGGGATTGTTGAGCGACTGCAACTTTTGGGGAAATTGTACATGCGCAGAGGAAGGCGAATTTGTGAACCCATCACCTGGATTCAACTCAAATTTCCCAGATCAATGTTGTGAAGGGCTAATTCCTATGGGGGGATATGACCCTGAAACATGCGAACAGCTTATTGGGACTCCTTATCTCACTTGTGTTGCTTGTGGAAATGGGATATGCGAAAACTCGATTACTGAGAACAGATGCAACTGCCCTGAGGACTGTGGCGATTGTCAGTCGGATGCAGACTGCCCTGGCGCGAATGAGAGGTGCGTCAGTAGTCATTGTTTGCCCATTGAACCCCCCGAGCTTCCCGAGCCTGACATCAGCGTTCCGGAAACAGACAATTTGGACACCATAATCCTTGTAGCCTCCCTCGTTCTAATAATATTCGGGCTCCTGCTCATACGGAAATCAAAAAGATGATGGACTTCCACCTCGACAAGAACCTGATACTCGAATCAAACTGCGAGTTTAAAGAAGCAGAATTCGCAATCCTGGGCGTGCCCTTTGACTCCACATGTTCTTATCGTCCCGGCTGCAGGTTCGGTCCCTTGTGGATACGCAAAGAGTTTCTGGAACTGGACAAGCCGGACTCTTTTTTCAAAAGAAAAGTATTTGACATGGGCAATGTCAACGTAGTCCACGGCAACCTTGAGGAAACAAACCGCAGGATTGAGGAGACTCTTCAGCAAGCCTTGGATATAAACCCGGAAGTCTTGCCGATAACACTCGGAGGTGAGCACTCCATTTCTTATTCGCCCATTGAGCTTCTGGCAGAACGGCACAAAAACCTGCAGGTGGCCCATTTCGATGCTCATCCCGACCTCATGGATGATTATTTAGGCGAGAAGTGGTCGCACGCCACAGTCATGAAAAGGGTTTACGACCTGGGTGTAAAGGACATAGTCCAGCTGGGCGTCAGAACCGGCAGCGATGATGAGAAATCGCTTATGGGGAAACTCCCAAAAAAGTTAAGCGACGGGCCCACTTACGTAAGCATCGATATGGATGCCCTCGAGCCGGCGCTCTTCCCGGGGGTGGGGACTCCGGAACCAGGTGGTTTTACGCTACATGAGCTGCTATTGCTCCTGAAGCAAGTCAAAAATGTAGTGGGTATAGATATAGTGGAGACTAACCCGCTTTTTGACAAGGGCGATATTACGTCAATAGCTGCTGCAAAGATTATGCTTTTTTCAATGTCATCCCGTAAATAACGGGCTTTAAAAATGGAAACCGTACACAACGAAACAAAAAACCACAATAGCCTCCATTTTTACGACAAGTCGGCTATAGTCTGGACCACCGGCAAGCTGCCGATGACGAATGGGGAAATCGTAGACAGTGCACTTTTCGAATCCGTAGTGTACAAGTTCACAGAATACCTTAGGGAGAAAGAATCCCCTTTGCTCGATATATTCGAAGATGGGCTTTCCGAAATAAAGCAAGACGAGGCTTTGGTCGATTTGCTCAGAGATTATGCATCCCTAAAGAGAGTAGAGAATGCCATGACAATGGCCTCTGCCTCCGAGGGCAAATATTTAGATAAGGTTAGAGAAGAGTGCTGGAAAGAAGAGAAAAAGAAATTCCATGGGATACAAGGCAACATACATACTCTTGAACAGCTCGGGGAGGAGCTTTATAATTTCTGGAGGAACTATGAAAGGTATTTAGTCTGCATCTCGGAGGGCAACGCAAACCTTGACAAGAGCCCGTATCGCACATTTGATGCTACTATAGAGCGTATGAACCATCTTGTGAGGAGCGTTTACCGGGATGTCCTGGAAAACGTGACTTTGACGCACCCCAGAGTATACCGCCAGATGGCGGCAGGCTTCCAGATGGGCGCAATTGTCAAGAAGAGCGCGTGGGAATGTCCTAGTGAATATTCAGCAGTCTGCGACATCCCGATGATAAGGCAAATGTTGCTAGAGCCGCCTATAATAACTGATCCGCTGATGAATAAAAGAACAGGCGAGTTCGAGAAGGTGGACAGCAATCCCCTAGAAGGGCTCGTGTTCAACAAGAGAGAGTGGCTCTGTTATCCGGCGAAGATAGGGGACTATGTGATACACGTTTTCTTCCACAATAAGTTTATGGGTTTGGGCTGCTCGCTCGCCAATCTTTTTGAGCTGGCGACCGATGAAGACTTAAAGAGAAAGCCTGACGCGATATATGCATTCGGCGTAGATGAAGACGCTCTCGACCGCTATGGCAAATTGCCCACTGTTTTTTACGATGACGAGAAATCGGGGATGCTTGTTGCCGCAGTACCTAGAAGAAATGAATTCGGTTATTTTGGCTACCTCAAAAAGATGTGCTTGACCTTACACAACGCCATAGTGATGAAAAAAGGCAGGCTGCCCATACACGGGGCAATGGTCCGCATAGTCCTAAAGAACAATAAGTCAGCCAATATAGTCATTTTGGGAGATACTGGAACAGGCAAGTCCGAGTCGCTGGAGGCATTCAGGATTCTAGCAAAGGACTACATAAAGAGTATGAGTATTATATTTGACGACATGGGCTCCTTTGAGCTTACCCCTAAAGGAGAGATACTGGCTTATGGGACAGAGATAGGGGCTTTCGTACGTCTTGACGACCTGCAGCCAGGCTTCGCCTTCGGAAACATAGATAGATCTATAATAATGAGCCCCCAGAAGATAAATGCTCGTGCAGTATTGCCAGTGACAACGATATCTGAAATACTGAAAGGCCATCATGTCGATTTCTTCCTCTATGCCAACAACTATGAGAAGGTGGATGAAAAGCACCCACATCTTGAGGAATTAAAAACAGTAGAAGAGGCAATTTCAATTTTCAAGGAGGGTGCCAGCATGTCCAAGGGGACGACAACTTCAAGCGGGCTTGTGAAGACGTACTTCTGCAACATATTCGGGCCTGTGCAGTACAGGGACCTGCATGACAAACTGGCTGACAAGTATTTCAGGGCGATATTTAAATCGGGAATACGCGTCGGCCAGCTTCGTACGATGCTTGGGATACCGGGCTTTGAGACGACAGGCTGCGAGCTTGCGGCAAAGGCGCTTTTCGAGGCGATATCCAAGGATGATTAGATCCTAAGCATAGTTTCGCTCCGGATCCCAGTGTGTGAAAAATGGGTTTCAGATGCCTTTTCGTCTTGGGATAATACAGCCTCCAATATGTCTTTTTTTCTGGGCATTGGTATCTTGTGTATCTCGGCAAGCTTGGAAACCTCGTAAAACGGTGTAGTTATATCCTGCTCACTTAAGATTACTTTAATCAGCTTGGCAAGCTTTTCGTTCTCTGTTTTTAGTTTCTTGAGTAATTTCACATCCGCAAAAGGCCCTGACCACAAAGGGCCGGCCCATACAAGGGGAGCAGCGCATTCAGGGCATGCATCCAAAAACCTATCTATTTGGGAATAGCCCCTCCAGTCGCACTTGAAGCAATGCTGTAGATAGGCCATCTCTTTGAGCATAGCGTCCGCTTTGCTTACTCCGCGCGAAGCCCTGAGGAATAGGCGAAAGTAGTGGCCGTGGTTGTATGCAAACAGAGGTTCCATTGCACAGTCATATCTGGCAAACATTCGGGCGCATGCGCCGATAAGAATCCTGAGACCCACTTCTTTGGCATAAGAGGTGCGTATAGGGCGAGAATCATACCTACGCTCACATGTTTTTATAGAAACCCCGCATAGGGGCGCAGTATCGGTTGCAGTCAGGCACAATAAGCCACCTCTTCGGTTGAGCGCTCTGACTGCAGAATCCAAAGCACCGATAAAGGACCCGAACGGATCTAAATCTATAACATCAAGCTTGTCGCATTTATGGCTACGAAGCATTGAGTTGACGTCTTCGCAGCTAACACTGGCACTGATATCGTTCAGCTTGAGGTTCTTTTTTATGAGCTTGACTGCATCAGGACTGATGTCATTCAAATAAAGCTCGCTGAAGCCCGCGTCTTTCACTGCGCGCATGCCCCTTATCCCAGAGCCTGCAAGCCCGTCGCAATAGCTTTCCCCGCCGACTTCGCGGGTTATGGCAACTGTGAGGTCCCTGTCAAAAGCCATGAACGGATTATAGAAAACGGGCAGCTTCTTGCTTATTGCGCCCTCTGGCGCATAGAATTTGATACCACCTTCGGAGAATGTCTTCATTTCATATTGCTTACAAGACCTCGTATCTTTCCCTGAACCTGCATGTTGGGACCCACTCTGGCATCTCCTGCAAGCACAGAGCCATCAGCGATTTGTACATTATCACCTATCACCGCCCCGGGCCAGACGTCCACACCTTTGCCTATCCTACATCCTTGGCCCACTATACAATGCTTTAACGAGGAGCCTTCGCCGATTGTAACATCGTCGAAAAGCACTGATGAGCGCAGCATTGCATTCACTAGATTACAGTTGTTACCTAAAACAGATTCTATTATCTCGGATTCGCTCAGGCTGCAGCCGGTACCGATGAGATTCTTTCCCCTTAGGAAGTGGTGCGTCGCCTCAAGATAATCCTCAGGCTTGCCGACATCCTTCCAGAAATCATGGGTCACAAAGCCGCATATTTTTTTCTTTTCCTCAAGCATGCGCGGGAAAAGGTTCTTGGAGAAATCATAAAACTTGAGAGGTATCATGTCTAGGACTTCGGGCTCGAAGATGTAGATGCCCGTATTGGCAAGGTTGCTGAATGTCTCTTCAGGCTTGGGCTTCTCCTTGAAGCGGATTATCTCACCGTGCCTCATCTCAGCAATCCCAAAGTGCGATACATCGTCCACCTCCATCAGGGCCAGGGTCGCCATGCCCCTCATCTCTTTATGCGCCTCATAAAGGTCGTGCACGTCTATATCGCTTATATTGTCGCCTTGTATCACCACAAATGTGTCGTCTATGTGGTCTACTGCATTCTTTACGGAACCAGCCGTCCCGAGGGGAGTATCCTCGTTTACAACAGTCAGGCTGACGCCGAAATTAGAGCCATCCCCAAAATAGTTGCTTATCTGTTCCACCTTATAGTTGGTGGTGATTATGATATCATCGATGCCCTGGCCTGCGAGCTTCGTGATTATGTACTCCATGACCGGTTTGTTTAAAAAGGGAACCATGGGCTTTGTGCGAGTGTAGGTGATAGGCCTGAGGCGTGTGCCTTCGCCCCCTGCGAGGATTATTGCTTTCATTG
>CAYMNU010000020.1:0-8619 GCA_964391885.1 uncultured archaeon
TAGAAGCCCTGAAGTAGCCTTCGCCGTATTCGCCGAATGCCGTTCCCGGAGTCAAAACCACGTGCGCCTTTTCCATGACATTATTTACAAAGCTGGTCGAGGTCTCGCCGCCCGGGACTTTTGCCCAGAGATAGAGCGAACCCTTGGGCTTCTCGGCCTCGATGCCTATGCCCCTGAATGCTTCGACAAGTGTATTCATCCTCTTGTCGTACTCTTCTATCGCAGGAGCTTTTTCATAATTTTCAAGCGCGTATATACCCGCGACTTGCACGGCCTCGAAGACGCCAGAGTCCAGGTTCTCCTTGACTTTGGACAGGCCTGCGACAATGTCGGGGTTCCCGTATGCCACACCCAGCCTCCAGCCAGTCATATTATAGGTCTTGGAAAACGAGTGCATCTCTATCGCCACGTCCATGGCGCCGCTGACTTCAAACACCGAAGGGGCTATTTCGCCATCGTATGTTATCTCGCTGTATGGATTGTCGCTAACCAGGATGATATCATTATCCGCGCAGAAGTCCACGGCCTCGCCATAGAAGTCCTTGTCGGCCACCGCACCCGTAGGGTTATTCGGGTAATTGAGATACATGAGTTTTGATTCCTTTGCCACGGTCTTGTCTATACTGCTGAAGTCCGGCAAATAGCCGTTCTCCTCAAGCAGCGGCATAGTGACCGGAACCCCGCCAGTCAATATTGCTGCCCCATTGGCATATCCCGGATAGCCCGGGTCGGGCACCAAAATCTTGTCGCCCGGATTCACAAATGCACGTGCTAGATTGCATAACCCTTCCTTGGATCCTATAAGTGCCTGTATCTGGCCCGTTTCCAAGCTGATGCCAAATCTCTTCTTGCACCACCTAGCCCAGGCTTCCCTGAAGTCCTGCCGGCCGGCGTCCATGGGATATTGATGTGTGGACGGGTCTGCGACCGCTTTTTTCATTGTATCTACAATGCCTTGCGGCGTGGGCAGGTCGGGGTCGCCTATGCCCAAGTCTATCAAATCCACTCCCTTCGCCTTCATGGCCTTCTTCTTCCTGCTTATTTCAGCGAATGCGTAGGGCGGGATCTTCTTGAGGTTGTCCGAATATTCCATTGTAGGTTAATTTGACAGGGGCGGAATAAATAAGCGCTGGTGAAATACCGACATCTAGTATGATATACACGCGTATACAAAATGTCAGAGTCGCTTCAAAAAGTCGGCTGCAGAGAGAATAGCAATTCCCCTGAAATCCGCCATATCCAGAAGATCACGATCGCCGGTTATTATGTAATCGGCCCCACCCTCAATTGCGCATTCAAGGATGTTGTTGTCATCGGCATCCCGGCATGCGGCTATGCTTTCTTTGGGTACGACAACTTGCACAAAATTGAGCCAGCCTTCGAGAAATGTGCCTATCTCGGATTCTGTGAAATCCATCCTCGGCTGGAGGGCGGCATGCCTGAACTCCTCGATTAGCCAGGGTGAGGACACGACCTCAAAGCGCCGCTCAATGAGCGTCCGTACAAGCTTCCTCTCCTTGCCGTCCCATCCAAGGGCAGATATGAGGATATTGGTATCAATCACGCATCTCATTTCGAGCAGCCTTTATGGCATCAGCAACATCCGTGCGGGTTGTGCCCCTCTCTTTGAACCGCCTCTCTGTTTCGGCTGATACCTTATCAAAAAGATCTAAGGGGGTCGGTTTCTTCCTAATGACCATTATATCGTCAGTGTAATAGACATCCATGGGGGTACCCTCTTTTAGGGCCCATTTCTCTCTCACCACATTCGGAACGGTCATTTGGCCGGCACGCGTTATCCTATAAGTACCCGCGGTTTCCATGCATATATTACTATTTATAGTATAAAAAGTAGTTTATTTATTGCTTGAGCTCATACTAAACAAAATTATAAATGCACTTGAGCACTTGGGACTGTCTTTATTCCAGGTCCAGAACGTCACCCATGCCATAGAAGCCTGGCTTCTGGCCAGCCATCCAGTTAATAGCCCTAACGCAGCCCATGGCGAAAGCGTCCCTGGAATGCGCAGTGTATTTTATCTCAAGCCGCTCTCCCGTGGCTGCGAATAAGACTGTGTGCTCGCCTGCGATGTCGCCTGCGCGTATGGCGTGTATGCCTATTTCCTTTGCCTTCCGCTCGCCTATCATGCCCTGCCTGCCGTAGACTGCATCCTTAGTAAGGTCTCTGTCCAGGCTTTCTTCTATGAGCTTCGCTAAAGTCACTGCCGTTCCCGAGGGCGCGTCCTTTTTTTTATTATGGTGCGCCTCGATAATCTCGATGTCGTAGCCGTCAAGAGTCTTGGCCGTGTCTTTGGCCAGCTTGAACATGACGTTCATGCCGATTGAGAAATTGGAGGCATACATCCCTGAAACATTATTCTTCGCGACTGCGTCCTTTATCCCTTGCATCTGCTTGTCGCTGAGTCCCGTCGTGCCGACGATGACTCCGATGCGGTTCTCTACTGCAGCCTTCACGTTCTTCACGCATGCCTCGGGATTGGTGAAATCCACTAATAGATCAGGGTTTGCGGCTGCGAGGGCGTCTTCGAGATTATCCGTGACTTTCACGCCCAGTTCCCCGATGCCCAGCACCAGGCCAATGTCTTCGCCCATGCTCTTTGTGTCTATGGCTGCGGCTATTTTGATCTGTCCGTCCTCTATCGCTCTCCTTATGACCTGACCGGCCATCCGCCCGCAGGCGCCGCAGACTGCTATCGAGACCATTGTAAACAAAGTATATTTAAAATAGAATAATTAAAACCCACTTAGTTGTCACTATTGATATTTCTGCGGGTTACTAACAGAAAAAATGCCAAAAGAAGTGGAATTAGAGCAGCTTAAGCTCTTCCAGAACCTTCCTTATCTTAGCCTTGCTGGCTTCCGTGGGCTCCACAAGAGGCAGCCTTGGCTTGCCTGCAGGCCGGCCGAGCATCTCGAATGCGGTCTTGACTGGTGTAGGATTGGTCTCTACGAAGATGACCTTACATAAGTCAAATAGCTTGTAATTCAAATCCCTTGCGCCTGCAAAGTCGCCATCGAGCGCCTTGTGTATCATATCGGAGACCATTCTCGGCGCTATGTTAGAGGCTACGGATATCGCCCCGTGCGCTCCCAAAGCCATCATTGGGAAGGTCCACGAGTCCTCGCCGGATAGCATGTAGAAGTCATCGGGTGCGTCCCTGAGTATCTTGCATATCTGGTCCATGTCACAGCCAGCTTCCTTGATGGCCGCGATGTTTTCTATCTCAGCCAGGCGGAGCACGGTATCTGCATCCACATTCTTTCCCGTCCTTGAGGGCACGTTGTAAACTACGATGGGAATGTCAACAGCCTCTGCGACGGCCTTGAAGTGCTGGTAGATGCCCTCTTGTGAAGGCTTGTTGTAGTAGGGGACTATGACGAGCGCAGCGTCTGCGCCGATATCCTTGGCATGCTGTGTATAATGGATTGCCTCGGCGGTGCTGTTGGAACCCGCGCCTGCGATGACCTTTTTGCCTGCCTTTTTTGCTTCTTCGACCGTTATGTCGATTACTCGCTCGTGCTCTTCGGGGGTCAGCGTGGGCGACTCGCCCGTGGTGCCAACTGGCACCAGACCGTCTATGCCTTCGGCTATCTGAAAGCGTATGTTTTGCCTAAGGCCTTCCTCATCCAAAGCACCCGCTTTGAAAGGGGTGACGATGGCCGTATATGCGCCGGATAAGTCCATTTTAGAGTGATATATTAGTCCTTGCCAAAGTCGGGGACAAATAAGCGATGGTCCACGTCGCCTTCGATCTCTTCTAGTATTCTCTCTACGATAAGATGCTCTGATTTTGGAAGCCCTTTGACGCGAGAGTCCAGATCCCTGAAGCTCTTGAAGGGATCGGTTTCCCTCTCCTCGAGTATTTTATACAAATGCTTCTTGCCTATTTTCGGCAGGAGCTCCAGCTGGTGATGCCTAAGGCTGATTGCCGTCGACTTGTTGAAAAAGTTCATAAAACGCTCTTCGCTGTTCTTTACTATCTCTTCGACTATGTCAGGCAGCTCGTTCTTTGCGGTTGAGGTAAGCTCAGTGTACCGCAGCCGCTTCTTGATGGTCCTGACCTTATCGCGCTCGCCGTCACCCACATAGACTACTTCCCTTGAGCCGAAATCCACACCCTGCTTGGGGGTGACTTCCAGGAGGACGAAATATTTCTTGCCGACTGTTTGCGCAACCGGATAACGCTTGTAGACAGGAAGGGAAGTTATACCTTCAGGTAAGTAGTCCAGGACTATAGCTTCCTCTTCCCTTATGCTTTCTTCGCGCTTTTCCATTATCGGTACTTTGCCATTATCTCGAGCAGCTTCTCGAGCTCTGCGGTCTCCACAGGCTTTCTCTCCTTTGCAAAAAAGGCCCTCAGCTCGTCAAGGTTCGCAGGCATGGCGTTGATTACTTCAATGGCCTTTTCCTTGGAGATGCCCGCCTCAGTCATCTCGTTAACCATCTTGGTCGCGTCCGTGTATGAAACCTTGGCTGCGTGCTGCGCATGCTCAAGCGCCTTTTTCTGGACGTACTCTAACTCCTCTTTATCCTTTGATATTGCGGTGAGGAGCTTCTTGACCTCTGCTATGGTGACAGGCTCTTCGGAATAGAATTCTTTAGTATCCATTTTTATCGTTTATTCCCTGAAGGGATTACTCTGTCTGCACCTTTTTCAGGTGTGCGGGGCTTGTGACGGTAATCTTCTTCTTGCCGCCGTCGAGGATTTCCACTTCATAGCATGTGCCCCTCTTTGCAATCACTGTGCCCTCCTTGCCCTGGTGCCTTGGGTGCGGCATCGCATCCTGCACAGATGAATCTATGTCTAGGATTACCTTCTCGCCAACGCTGAACTCCTGGAGCAGCTGATTGACTGTAGTCTTCTCCCTGTGCTTCCTGAGCTGCTGGCGGGAATGCCCGCCTCGCTTGCCCCTGTTCCTCTTGACCATTTTTATGTATATTATAAACTAACCCCGACAACGGGAAAGAAACCGTTTCTCCTTGCTTTTTCAGCGATTATTTTGAAGCAGGGGCTTTAAAAAGAGTGTTAGGGTACGAAAATAGGGAAGTGGGGGCCGAAGACAGGAGACCGGGGACTGAAGACTGGAAACAGGAGACTGAGGACTGTGAGCCGGGGACTGAAGACCGTAGACTGAAGACTGAAGCGGAGGCCGGCCCGCGAAGAGAATTCGCAGTCTGTCGCTGTGTTGGGGGGTCCAGTGACGAATCTGCGAGCTCGAACCTCCGTATAAAGAAGGGAAGATCCTTTAAAAATCCGTTAGTTAATGTCGCATATTGGGTTATTGGGTTATCTTTTAATTAATCATCCGATAATTAATCCTTTGATAATATTAGGCTATAAATATGGCAGAATTTCACGCGCAGACGGAAAAGGAACTGCTCTCGGGCCTTAAGTCGTCCCGGAAAGGTTTAAGCGAAAAGGAAGCGGAGCAGAGGCTTTTAGAGGGGCGCAACGAGCTCGAGGCCAAGAAATCCATATCTGCCTTGGGCATCGTCGCCGAGCAATTCAAAGACTTCTTGATACTTCTCCTCATAGCCGCGGCGATAATCTCCATAGGCATAGGCCTTGCCCACGGTAGCCTCGACGAGATGTTCGAGGCGGTGCTCATCCTGGTGATAGTGGCGTTCATAGTGGCGGTGGGCTTCTATCAGGAGTACCATGCAGAAAAGGAGCTTGATGCGCTAAAGAGCATGATGAACCCGCATGCGCGCGTAGTAAGAGACGGCGAATTAAGGGACATTGATGCGAAGTTCCTTGTCCCGGGAGATGTCGTGGTCATAGAAGAGGGAGATAGGATCCCCGCCGACCTGAGGATCCTGGAGTGCAGCGAGCTGAAATCAGACGAGAGCTCACTGACCGGGGAAAGCGAGGCCGTTGAAAAGTCGGTAGGTGTGATGAGGGGGAACACCGCGCTGGGGGACCGCAGCAATATGCTTTACATGGGCACGTCCGCAGTCTCCGGGCGCTGCACTGCACTGGTAGCCGCAACAGGGATGAAGACCGAATTAGGGAAAATTGCAGGCGAGCTCTCAGGGATAAAAAAAGAGGAGACGCCCCTGCAGAAAAGGCTTAACACCCTGGGCAAGCAGATTGGTATGTGGGTACTCCTCTTATGCGGTATAGTTCTAGCGGTGGGCGTCTTTTTCAGCGGGACGCCCTTCCAGGAGATGCTGATAGTCGCTATAGCGCTCGCCGTGGCGGCAGTGCCTGAAGGCCTGCCCGGCGTCGTCACAGTGGCGCTTGCCTCGGGCATACGGAGGATGGTCTCCGAGCATGCCCTCATAAGGAAGCTGCCCGCAGTTGAGACCCTGGGATCGACGACAGTCATATGTTCTGACAAAACAGGCACCCTCACAAAGAACGAGATGACTGTGAGAAAGCTATGGACGCTTGGTGGGGAATACTCGGTAGAGGGCGAGGGTTATGGCATCAAGGGAAAAATAAAGGGTGATGATGCAGGGCATCTAGACAAGATGCTTGAATGCGCTGCACTCGTATGCGACGCAAGCGTGGGCAAAAAGGGCATAAGCGGCGACCCGACGGAAGCTGCGGTAGTCGTGCTTGCCGGCAAGGGAGGGGTATTTGCAGATAAGATAAAGAAGAGCCTTGTAAACGAGATTCCTTTTTCCAGCGAGAGGAAGAGGAAGACCAAGACCTTTGTTATCAACGGCAAAAAAATCTCTTTTAGCATGGGGGCGCCTGATGTTCTAATCGGCTACTGCTCGAAGGCGCTTGTGGGCGCTGGCGAGAAGGCGATGAGCGAAAAGCTAAGGGATGAGATACTTTCTGCCAATTCAGGGCTTGCAGCCAAGGCCTACAGGGTGCTTGCCCTGGCTAGAAAACAGGGCGAAGGCGAAAGCGGGATGACCTTCCTCGGCCTTGTCGCCATGATAGACCCGCCCAGGTCCGAGTCGAAGAGGGCAGTGGCAGAGTGCAAGGATGCAGGCATCAGGGTCGTGATGATAACCGGGGACCATAAGCTTACTGCAAGAGCAATAGCAGGAGAGCTTGGCATCTACAAGGAGGGCGACCTTGTCCTGACAGGGGAGGAACTCGAAGGGATGAATGATGCGGACCTTAAAAAGGCGGTGAGTAAAGCGTCAGTCTATGCGCGCGTGTCCCCGCTGCACAAGCTCAGGATAGTTTCTGCCCTGCAGGCGAACGGAGAAGTAGTGGCTATGACCGGGGATGGGGTCAACGACGCGCCCGCCCTGAAAAAAGCGGACATCGGCGTGGCCATGGGGATAAGCGGCACCGATGTCAGCAGGGAAGCCTCTGACATGGTGCTGACAGACGACAACTTCGCCTCGATAGTTAAAGCGGTGGAAGAGGGCAGGGGCATCTATGACAATATAAGGAAGTTCTTCGCGTATTTGATTTCAGGCAACATCGGCGAGGTGGCGGTGGTGTTTTTATCGTCGATGATACCGGGCGTGCCCCTGGCACTGAGCGCGACGCAGATACTTATCATCAATCTAGTGACTGACGGCCTCCCGGCGCTTGCCCTGGGTGTGGACCCCTTCGAGCCTGGGGCCATGAAGCGCAAGCCCAGGCCCAAGAAGGAGCCCTTGCACCGCAACCTGAAGCCTTTCATAATATGGTACCCCATACTGATGACTATCGTGACCATGGCGCTTTTCCTATGGGCATGGGAGAGCACGCAGGATGTGTTCCAGGCGCAGACGGTGGCCTTCCTTAGCATAGCCTTCTTTGAGATGTACCAGGCATTCGCCTCGCGGTCCATACGCTATCCCGCCCTGAAAGTGGGCTTGTTCAAGAACAAGTACCTTGTGGCGGCGGTGGGCTTCTCGCTGGCCTTTTTGCTCGTCCTTGTGTATGTGCCTATTGACTTGGGCGAGGGTGTAAGCCTACAAGAGATGGCACATGTAAGCCCGCTCGAGCCCGGGCTTTTACTGATAATAGTTGCCCTGTCCTCTATAGGCTTCATATACCTGGAGCTGAGCAAGTGGAAGAGCAGCAGGAAAGAAGGGTGTTTCGCATAGTTGTGTGCGAGAACATTGGGGGGGTTATCTATTTTTACAATAATTAAGAGGGAGTTTTTATTTGCAGTATACCTAAGTATACCATGGAAGCTGTAACAACAATTAAATTAGGAATGCAAACCAAAAGTGCTTTGGACCAGTTCAGGCAATACAAGAATGAAAGTTACGATGAAGTAGTCAACAAGCTTATCTACATAGCAAAAAATGTTGATAGCGATCCTGAATTGAGTGAGAAGATCGTAACTGAAATAGAGGCAGCACGTGCCAGGATAAAGGCTGGTGAATATTATACTGAAGAGGAGATGGCTAAGTTCCTGGGCATAGAATGACATTTGAGCTTATCTTCGACAAATCTTCACGAAAAGACTTCTCCAAGTTGCCTAAGGAAATTTCACAGAGGCTTTTTAAGAAATGTAGAAAAAGCAAGGAAAACCCTTTGAAATTCTGGGAAAAGAATACTGATAGGAATGATTATAAGTTAAGGGTGGGGGATTACAAGGCTATTGCCGATATTGACTTTGGGCTTAAGAGAATTGAAGTCACTAAGGCAGGGCATCGAAGAAATATTTACAAGCGTTAATAAGCACAAGAAA
>CAYMNU010000021.1:0-3453 GCA_964391885.1 uncultured archaeon
TGGCCGCTGTTTCATGACCCTTTCCTTCGTTGGTTCTATACTCAGGGCACTAGCCGGGAATGTGCTTGTGACTATATTGACGAAAAGTATCATCAGCGCGGTCAGTGGAAGGACCAGTCCGGCCAAAACTGAAACGAATATCACCGAAACCTCAGTAAAGTTCCCCACTAATAGATAATATACGAAACGCCTGATATTGCTATAGATAGTCCGCCCCTCTCTCACAGCCTTCACTATGGTGCTGAAATTGTCGTCTGCCAGAACCATATTGGACGCTTCCCTAGCTACATCAGTGCCAGATTTTCCCATACTAACCCCGATATCCGCCTGCTTGAGCGCGGGTGCGTCGTTTACTCCATCGCCTGTCATGGCCACGACCTCCCCTATCCTCTGCAGGGACTTGACTATCCTGAACTTGTGGTCGGGGGTGGTCCTTGAGAAGATGGCAACATTGCGGATTATCTTATCCAGATGTTCGTCTTCCATGCCGTCCAAGTCTATGCCCTCTAAAACCAAATCATCCTTGGACATTATAAGCCCAAGCCTCTCGCCTATGCTCATTGCGGTCTTCTTATGGTCCCCAGTGACCATCATGACCTTTATTCCCGCAGAATGGCACTCTTTCACAGCCTCAAAGACATCGCTCTTTATTGGATCTTCTATACCCACCATGCCCTCAAAGACATAGCCCTCCACGAGCCACTTGCTTTCCGCGCCACTTATCCTCTTTGAGTCGTCGGGCTTTATCTTATCTTTAAGCGCCTTGGTAGCCATCCCGAGCACCCTCAGGGATTGCGAGCCATATGCTTCCTGCTTTGCCAAAATAGCTTTTTTGTCATCGGCCCCGAGTTTCTTAAGCTTCCCGTTTATTCTTACAAAAGAGCACATATCCAACACCTTTTCTATACTGCCTTTGAGATAGGCTGCCTGCAAGTGCCCGTTAGATATGCTCTCATTGACTGTAATCATATATTTCTTTTCCGGGTCGAAAGCGACTTCATAAATCCTTCGGTTGTCTTCTCTCACGAGCTTGTCGTCAATTCCCGCGCTTTTCGCCAGGGCAAGCAAAGCCCCTTCTGTAGGTTCACCAGACAGCCACCATTCGCCTGAGTCAAACAATAGCTCTGCGTTGTTGCAGAGGGTACAGCAATTGAAGATATCGGAATAGGAAGACAGCTCTTTTTTGTCCAAGGCCTTTCCCTTTAGGAAAAACTCGGACTCAGGCTCATAGCCCACGCCCTTGGAATCCAGTTCAAGGCCGCTTGCAAGATAAAGCTTAACGACCCTCATCTTATTCTCTGTAAGGGTTCCTGTCTTATCAGTGCATATAACGGTAGTCGTGCCCAGGGTCTCAACAGAGCCCAGGTCTTTGATGTTGGCTTTTTGCCTGGCCATCTTCTTAACTCCGTTGGAAAGCCCGACAGTAAGGGCAAGGGGGAAGCTTTCCGGGATTCCCGAAACAGCAAGCACGCTAGTAAGCAGAAGTGCTTCAGCCATGTCGACACCCTGCAGTGTTAGCATAATAAAAAACAGACCACAAATGCAGATTACAATCGTGGATATTCTCTTGCTCATGCCGTGCAGCCTTTTTTGGAGGGGGCTCTTTACAAATCCTATTTCTTTTATTGTTGCAGATATTTTTCCTAGTTCCGTAGCAAGCCCTGTGTCTACGACTATCCCCAAACCTGATCCGGATGTGATGTTGGTTCCGCTGAACAGCATGTTGTTCTTGTCGGATAGTATGAGGTTCGGGGCGTCAAGGCGCTTGGCGTATTTGGCTTTGGAGACTGATTCGCCTGTCAATATGGATTCATCGGCCATGAGGCCGTTGCTTTCCAATATGCGTATGTCCGACGGAACCACCATGCCCCTTCGGAGGACTACTATGTCCCCTGGAACAAGCTGCACTGCCTCTATCTCCTTCTGTTTGCCCTGGCGAATGACATTGACTTTCTTGGCTGTTAGTTTAGAAAGAGCTTCGACAGATTTCCCGGCCTTGTATTCTTGCACAAAGCCCAAAAAGCCCGTAAACATGATTATGATGACTATAGCGTAAAACTCTATAGCGTGATCGGTGAACAAAGATATTAAAGCGCTTGCTAGGAGAACGTAGATAAGGAGGCTGTTGAAATTCCTGGCCAGTATCTTTATGAAGCCGAGTTTGTCATCTCTTGCAAGAGTATTGAACCCATATTTCTCAATCCTTTTGCCTGCTTCGGCGTCGCTTATACCCTCCCTGGAAGAACCTAACTCAGAAAGTATCTCATCCTCCCTCTGTATGTGCCAGTCCTTCTCGGGGGGCTCAGATCTTTTTTTGCTATCCTCTATTGCTTCAGCCATATTCCAGTACTTTAAGATTTCTTGAACAGGCCGTAAATGGGCCTAGTATTCCTTGGCTCTCATTTTATTTTTTAATGTTCGCGAGTGGCAATTTTGTGTTTGGGCAAGTCGATGGTTTCATTCGCTTACAAGGATTATTTACTAATGGGTATTTAAAAACTAGTTTAAGGGGCCTATATCATGCTTTTATATTGGTTCTTGGTATAATATCCCGCCAGAACTTAATAGATCGGCGAGTTCATTAGTCTGGATTCGCTCGCTGCTACAAACGGCGAGTTAATGCTAGGCGATATAAGCCGGTTGGGGTCGTGGGGTAATCTGGCATCCTCGCAGGCTCCAGAGAGCCCCTTTTCTTCAGAAGAAAAGGTGCTTCACCCCCAAAAGAACGGGGTGCTTAGCATTTTAATTTTTAAGAAGAGGACTTTGGAGCACCGAGCAACTGAGCAAAGCGAGCTGCAGACTGGTGAGTTATCTTGTCAGGCATCGCTCGCCGCTGTGTTGCAATGACGAAATGTAGGTATACGCTTCGCGCATGGAGATACCTGCTGATTCGGGTTCAAATCCCGACGACCCCATCTCACCTTTAAGGGGTCTTCTGTCTGCGGTCTTCAGTCTACTGAGGGAGGAAGCCGAGATGGCACCGATGCTGGAGGTTTTGGCGTCGGGAGGAGGACGAAAGACAGGGACTGGGACATCTATGATACCAGGAAGACCCTTTTGAGACTTGAACGAAAGCTCCAGATCTCAAATATCTCCGAATCCAACCTGGAGAAGATCTTTGCGTTCTTGCGCAGGGCGGAGATTGAGGGGATCGGGGTCGTGCAGCGGACGAAGTATGTTTTTTCTCTGAAGAGCTTGTTTAAGGTGGTTGAGAAGGACTTTGAGGAGTATAGTTCTAAGGATTTGGAGGAGTTCCTTCTCTATCTGAAGCGGTTTTCTCCGAAGACTGCGCAAACCAGATGGTATGCTATAGTGAAGTTTTTCAAGTTTCTTGGGAAAGAGGAGCTCTTTAAGGATATAAAGCCCAGCTTCCATCACAAGGGGATGAAGCTGCCTGAAGATATACTGACTCTTGATGAGGTCCAGCGGATGGTCAGGGAAGCTTATTCTATC
>CAYMNU010000022.1:0-9834 GCA_964391885.1 uncultured archaeon
GGCGCTTGTGTTTGTGCGGCAGCAGCAGAAAGAAGAACAAGTAAAGCGACCAGGCAAACTGCCATTCCTTTCATTTTATTTCGGGTTTTTTTATTTAAGCCATATTTTAAGCCCTTAAACTATATAAAGCTTTAAGCCTCGCATCCGGCGGCAAAGCTTTTATACCTCAAGCTACAAACTCTCCCGCTAGAATTATCCTAAATTTATAAAAATCTGCTCTTCATCTGCGATGAAGAGTCTTTTTATCTAACAAATTAGAAAGGAATCGCAATAAAAATGGCTGAAAAAACATGCTCGACGTGCGGCGCCAAGGCCGTGACCATAGTAGAGTTCCCCTGCCCTGACTGCGGGGAAAAGATAACGCGCTGCTTCCACTGCAGGTCGATGAACAACCCCTACGAGTGCAAGTGCGGATTCAAGGGGCCATAAAATGGGCGACGTATTGTCATCGATAAAGGTCATGCCCACGGGGCCTGACACAGACCTGAAAAAGGTAGCAGAGGAAATCCAAAAGCTCGAGCCCCACGCAATAGAGGAGAAGCCCGTAGCATTTGGCATAAAATGCCTCGAGGTGCAGTTCATCCGGCCAGACTCAGAGGGCGGCACCGACGCTCTGGAAGAGAAAATACGCGCCATAGAAGGCGTGGAGAGCGCGGAAGTCACGGGCGTTACGTTACTATAAATCCGGGTTTTTTCTAATCCTCGGCAGCTCGATTTCTACGAAGCGGTCCAGCTGCCTGTCGAATGCCCTTTCATAAGGGCCCCTATACACCCTGACAGCCCCGTTTGTGCCGTCATGGTAGAGCTGAAGTTGTTTGGGCATGTTCTCAGCGGCATTCCTCAGCCTCAAAATATGGAGCTCCCCAGGGCCCACCGGGCGTATCTCTCCGTTGAAATAATACCTTGCATCCATATTCGCGCCGGGAGAAAGCTCGAGGCTTTCTGTCCTGACGCCTACGGCGATGTTTGCAAGGTGCTCGCCTCCCCTGTGCGTCGCGACCATCCATAGGGGCAAGCGCCCGGTCTCAAAGGTCTTCGCATGCGCCCTTTCTCTTTCAGCCTCATCACTGGGGACTTGCCAAAGCTCATGCCTCAGGCCATCGCGCTCGATGTGCTTCCCTTTGGCAAGAGTAAAGCCGATATCACGGGGGTGTGATATGGCATCCTGCAAAATTATTTTGGGATTGTGGTACATCCCGGAGCTGTGGGAGACTGCATCGGGATGTGCTTTTTCAAAAATCGGCAGCGGCTCGGCGGCCTTGTGCGAGACGCAGCCGGAACCAGCAAGCGCCGAGGACAATACTATCCTCTGCATAACTCTTGCAGTGCGGCTTCCCGTTTTGGGGGCCTTGGGTGTCAGGGGCTTTCTCATTTTAAAATGCGGGCTCGCAGCTTATTTCCTTTCCGGAGCTGATTGCCTGGCTCAGGCGCCGGCCGTTTTTCGTACCGCGCTTGATTACTACCTCGCCCTTCCTGTTGGCTATGGATGAGAACATGGCTTCCTTGTCTGCAAATAGCTTCAGGTACTGGCCGGCATTGTGCTTGCCGACGTCTATGCATATGTTTTTGCCCATGTTATGCACTTCCGGCCCGCTGCCGCCCAAGGGCATGACGTTTATGCTGACGCCAAATTCCCTCTCAATCCCGGTAATCGTCTGGCCGCCCCTGCCTATGAGCCGCTTCATGAACTTCTGCGGGACAAAGACATTTACATTCTTCCCGACATTCTCGATTTCCGCCTCGGGAACATGGCCGAGTATCCTTTCTTCTAACCCTTCGCTTATCTTCGCGAACTCCTTGGCATGCTTGGCTGCGACCTGCTTGACCGGTATGACGACCACTTGTTCGCCGTAGGTATATATCTCATACTCAAGATCACCTGATTCAAAGTCTTTTACTTCCACAACAGGCCTCGCAAGGTCTGCCTCGGTCATGCCGGTTGGAGTCTTAACGCTCATGTTAAGGGTGTACACAGTGCTCACCTGGCCGGCCTTGATGAACAAAAGGGTGTCCACGACCTGGGGTATTACTCCCAGCTCCACCTTGCCGACGAATCGCTGTATGGCGTCGATAGGCGCAGCGCCGTGCGCCACGCCCACCATGCCCACGCCCGCAAGCCTCAGGTCTTCGAATATCACAAAATCATTGGCCTTCCTCAGCTCGTCATAGATGGTATAATCAGGCCTGACAAGAAGCAGTATGTCGCCAGTGTTCTTCATGCTGCCGTCCAGGGGGCCATACTGCGTCACGCCGGGGGGCACCTGCAGGTCGCGCGGGTGCTCCATGGTCTTGACAGTTTTGCCCATAGACGTGTAGAACTCGGCAAGCGCCTGCGCGAATGTGGATTTGCCGGCCCCGGGTGGGCCCACAACCAAGACTCCTTCCGCCTTGCCCTCGAGCCTTTTCTTCAGTTTTTCAGAAAGGGGGTAATCCTTGAGATGAAGGGTTGTTATGGGCCTGACTGCGGTTATCTCGCTTGCCTCGGAAAATGGAAACTTTGTTATGACAATCCTGTAAGAGCCCATCTGTATCACAGTGCAGCCCTTGCGGTCTATTTCGATTAGGCCCCGCTCCCTCTGGGATTCTTCTATCAGCTCGTCGATAATCGCATCCAGCTCGCTTTTCTCGAGCGGCTTTTTGCCGACGGGAACCAGTTCCCATGCACCCGGCCTGCCCTTTTTCGCATAGGGCGGCACACCCTCCTTGAGGTGCACCGACATTGTGTTTTTGTCAAAGAAACCCTCCAGTGCCAGCTTATTTTTGGCCTCGGGGAGCGCAGGCTCGTAGTACTCGCAGGGTATGTCATACACCCTTGCCACGCTTGCCTGGGTTTTGTCTGAGGTCACTAGGGTTGCATCGTTCTCGCGCGCGAGCTCGCGTATTATCTCGTCAATGCGGCCGAGGTGCGCTGACTTTATATCCTTGGATTCCAGGGCTTCGCCGACAAAAGAGAGTAAGATTTTCTTACTTTTGCTGAGACCCTGTAGCTGCTCCAGCTCCCGCAGGCCCTCTTTCCCGACGTTCCTGCCGGTATTGGCTTGATGCTCAAGCTCCTGCACGACCACCTTAGGTATAAGAACTTCCGTCTTCCCGTCTGCATAGAATTCAGACACCCTGCCGTCGATTATTACGGATGTGTCGGCGATTATTCTTGCCGCATTGCCTTCGCGTTTACTTTTCATCTTATTTCTTCTCGGGATATAGAAGCTCCTCGAAGGTAAACCCATTGTCTTTTCGCGCTGCGGCAAGCTTCTTCCCGACCTTCTCATCTTCAAAGCCTATTTTCTTGATTACTAAAAGGTCGTCTATGCGGATGAGGCCCAGCGTGTCGCCTGATTTTATTTTCAGGCACTGGCGGAACTTCTTTGGTATTACCAGCTGGCCTCGCGATGATATTGTTGTTATGTCCTTGTCGTATTCCCTTGTTTCCATTTTCAGAATATTATTTATTAAGTAAGAATTTCTTACTTTTGAAGCGAAAGGCTTAAAAGGTTTTATTCAGCCGGCTTCAAAGACTGCTATGGATAATCTCTTGCTCTCACTGTTGCAGGCAATTATTTTTTCAATTGTGCCGTTCATCACTTTGCTGGTAATATCATTTGTCTTCAGGGTATTTGCAAGGGAGGAGTTCCCAATGTGGATGGGTGTCTTTCTGGGCCTCGCTTTTGTGGGCGAGGAGATGACAGATATAGTAGGGGTGCCCTCTGCGGGCCTTGTGTTGAAGATTTTCTCTGTCATGATATTTTCCGCCTGGGCGATAAAGTTCGGGAATAGGTTCGCCAGCAAGCTGCCCAGCCATGAGCTGGGGCAGGGGGGTTATCACCTCCTAAGAAAAAGCATATCCAAGGTCAAAGGCAGGCGATTTGTAGAGATAGTCATGCCCAGATCGGCGGATATCGAGAACATCTACGGGAAAAAGCCCGTGTCCCTGGATATGAAGAAGGAAATCGGCGGCAAGAAGTTCGTACTGCCTGCGGATCTGCCTATTGAAATACTGGAGAAGAGGATAGTCCGCAGGCTTGTGACTGATTGGCGGATAGGGGATGCAATAGTCAAGCTGGACGGGAGAGGTAATGTCGTCAAGCTCGCTATTTCAGCCAAGAAGACCAGGATAAGCAACATCATACCCAAGGGCTGGGTGCTGTTTTCCTTCAGACCGGAGAGCATACCATTTGAGCTGGGTTATGGGGACAGTGTAGATGTGGTGACCAAGACTTTCCTGGTAAAGGCCGTGGAGGTTCTTAACGTAGACAACGGCGTCATATCTACGATAATGAAGCCGAAGGACGCAGAGAAGCTTGCGGGCATGGTTGCGGATGGTATAAGGCCCTCTGTGATAGTTTATCCGCATATCAAAGCCAAATCAATCGGCAAGAAGATTTTGTGAGTATTTTTCATAAAAGAGATATGCGGTATCATATCTACCTTAAACTAGCCTTTTTTAATGGGATTTGTCTAACTAAACGATGGTCGGCATCATAGGCTACGGCGGATACGTGCCCAGGTACAGGATTACATCCGATGAGATAGCCTCGGTCTGGAACGAGGACGGGAAGCGCATCAGGGAAGGCCTGCTCATAGACGAGAAGGCAGTCCCGGGCCCGGATGAGGACAGCGTCACCATAGGTGTAGAGGCAGCCAAGAACGCTGTAAAGGTCGCAGGGATAAACCCAGTCGACATAGGCTCAGTCTATATAGGCTCGGAATCGCTCCCTTACGCAGTCAAGTCCAGCTCGGCGATAATCGCAGAGGTGCTTGGAATAGTGCCCTACGCCATGTGTGCAGATTTGGAATTTGCCTGCAAGGCTGGAACGGCAGGGATGCAGATATGCATGGCCCTAGTAAAAAGCGGCATGGTCGATTACGGCATGGCTATAGGCGCAGATACCGCGCAGGGAAGGCCAAACGACGCCCTTGAATACAGTGCAGGAGCAGGAGGGGCTGCCTTCATATTGGGCAAAAAAAACACTATAGCAGATATAGATTACACATGCACTTTTACTACCGATACTCCCGACTTCTGGAGGAAAGAGGGTGAAGAGTTCCCGAAGCACGCAGGGCGCTTCACCGGCGAGCCAGCGTACTTTAGGCACACCATGGGCTCAATCACAAAGCTTCTGGAGGACACGGGCCTAAGCGTCAATGATTTTGATTACTTTGTGCCCCACCAGCCAAACGGCAAATTCCCGCTAAGGCTGGCTAAGATGATAGGGATGCCCAAGGAGAAGGTCATGCCTGCTCTGCTGGTCACAAAGATAGGCAACACCTATTCCGCTGCTAGCCCGCTGGGTTTGGTTTCAGTACTGGACCAGGCAAAGCCCGGAGAGAGGATACTGATGGTGTCTTACGGCAGCGGCTCGGGGAGCGACGCTTTTGACATTAGGGTCACGGACGAGATAGTTGAGGCAAGGAAGAGGGGCGTGCCGATAAAGAAATACGTGGACAAAACAGAGTACATCTCTTACGGTGTCTACGCCAAATTCAGGAAGAAGATAAAAGGGATTTAAGGAAACAAGACTCAAAACTGGGAACTCAAGACTTATAAGATGACAGGCGTATCAATAATCGGTGTCGGGATGACGAAGTTCGGCGAGCGCTGGGACCAGAGCCTGAGAGACCTCATGGCTGAAGCAGGGGTCAGGGCGATACTGGACGCAGGCGTAGACGGCCCGGACATAGACGCTGTTTATGGTGGCTGCATGAGCGCAGGCAGGCTGACCGGGCAAGAGCACATAGGCGCTCTCATAGCAGACCAGGCGGGGCTGAACCCCATACCCGCGACAAGGGTGGAAGCTGCTTGCTCGTCCGGCGGCCTTGCACTGAGGGAGGCTATACTTTCAATCAAAGCGGGCGAGCACGACATAGTCATTGCAGGAGGCGTGGAAAAGATGAGCGATGTGGGTGTTGACCAGGTGACGACCACGCTGGGCGGAGCGGCAGACGTAGAATGGGAGGCCTCCTTTGGGGCGACCTTCCCAGCCCTCTATGCACTCATAGCCAAACGCCATATGTATGAATATGGCTCGACAGAGGAACAGATGGCTTCGGTCGCGGTGAAAAACCACGACAACGGCGCGCTTAATCCCTATGCGCAATACCAGTTCAAGCTTAGCCTGGAGAAGGTGATGGCATCTGCCCCGGTCTCCGAGCCGCTGAAGCTATATGATTGTTCGCCCGTCACCGACGGCGCGGCGGCGGTGATACTAGCTAAAGACGAAGTCGCAAAGAAATTCTGCGATTCGCCCATAAGAATACTCGCAAGTACTCAGGCATCGGACACGCTTTCGCTGCACGATAGGGCATCGCTTACAGAGCTGCGCGCGACAAAATTCGCAACTGAAAACGCATTCAAGCAGGCGAATGTAGGTACCAAGGACATACAATTAGCAGAAGTACACGATTGCTTCACCATTGCCGAGATACTCGCTATCGAAGATATGGGCTTCTTTAAGAAAGGAGAAGGCGGCAAAGCCACTGAAGAGGGCAGGACTGCGAGGGGAGGCGAGATAGCAGTGAACACCTCCGGCGGCCTGAAGGCCTGTGGGCACCCGGTGGGCGCAACAGGAATTAAGCAGGCAGTCGAGGTAACATGGCAGCTCAGGGGGGAAGCAGAGAAGAGGCAGATTAAGGATGCCGAGATCGGCTTGACACACAACGTAGGGGGTAGCGGGGCGACATGCGTCATGCATATACTTTCAAAATAGGTAAGTATAGTTCTTATTCTGTTGGTATTATCATTACTATGAAAATAGGTTTAATCGGGGCAGGGAACATAGCGAGGGTTATAGCAGACAATGCACGGAGTTATGAAGTCTCGTTCGTTTATGATAAAGATGGGGACGCCGTAAATACCTTCGCCCGAAAGTATGGCTGTGAAATATCCAAGCCCGAAGAGTTCCCAAAGCTGGACCTGGTTGTGGAAGCTGCAAGCCAGGATGCAGTGGGCCAATACTCTGAGGCAATACTTTCGAAGGGCATCAACCTTATGGTCATGAGCGTTGGCGCGCTATCGGATGATGCCCTTTTGGCGCAGCTTAGAAAAGCGGCTGAAAAAAGCAATTCTAAGCTGATAATACCCTCCGGTGCTATTACAGGGTTGGATGGAATAGGGTCGGGGGCAGTCGGCAGATTGGATACAATTATTCTTACAACTACAAAAAATCCGAAAAGTCTGGGGGTGGATACAATTAGCAAGAGCCTCATTTTTGAAGGATCTGCAAGAGAAGCGGTCAAAAAGTTCCCAAAGAACGTCAACGTGGCTGCGACTCTTGCGCTGGCTGGAATGGGCTTTGAGAAAACCAAGGTAAGGATAGTTGCAGATCCAGATGCAGCAAGAAATCAGCACGAAATCTTTGTTAAGGGCGATTTCGGCGAGATGAGAATCCGAATAGAGAACCTGCCGTCGCCCGATAACCCAAAGACCTCTTACCTGGCAGCGATGAGTGCGGTGGCTGCGATAAAGAAGTTCAATGCAGGAATTATTATTGGATAATCTCCAATTTAAAACCACAAGGCCTCGCAGACATGAACATGCTCGTGGAAACATAATCCGCGCCCGCATCCATATAATCTTTTATGTTTTCCTCATTTATGCCACCTGATGCCTCGATGACTATCCCGGCATTGGTCGAGTGGATGATTTGTGCAGCCCGCTTTACTTCAGGAAGCTTCATGTTGTCCAGCATTATTATGTTAGGTCCGGCCAGGCCGAGCATCTCCTCGGCGGCGTATTGCGCCTCTTCGACTGTTTCGACTTCAACTTCAATGGGTATTTTTCTTACTTTCTTATTTTTTGAATCAGTAAGTAAGAAATTCTTACCTTCACCCAGATGAAGGGTCCCTGCATCCTTGATGCATGTCTTATAATCAGAAGCGCGGCTTATCGCAAGGCTTATTGCCTCAAGGCGATTTGTGCCCCCTGCCAATGCATCGATGTGGTTGTCCTTAATTAGTATGCCGTCCGAAAGGTTAAGGCGGTGGGGCAGGCAACCACCCAGGCCCACAGCACGCTTCTCGCTGAATAACATCCCGGGGCCAGTCTTTCTTAGGAACAGCACCCTTTTTCCGTGCCTTTCGGAGAGCCTTCTGCTAAGCGTGGCTATCCCGCTCATGCGGGACAGATAATTCAATGAAACTCGCTCCCTTGCAAGCATCTCTCTAAGAGGGCCTTTTATTGTTAGCACAATGTCGCCTTTTGATGCGGGCTCGCCGTCTTTTTTGCCGGAAACACTAAACCCTCCGTCTTCGAGTATCGCCCTTGCCTCGAGAATGCCTGCCAAGACGCAGTCTTCTTCCGCCGTGATAATCGCTTTGGCTTCCTGGTCCCGCCCCTGGAGAACCGCATCAGTTGTAATGTCGCCTTCACCGAGGTCGTCTTGGAATGCTTGGAGCGCACGCTCTTTTATCATCTCTTCATATTCCGAGAAGTCGCGCGAATAGAGTTCCACGCTTAATCTTGCTCAAAAAGTGATTTAAATACAATTTTCAGCAAATAGACAAGACTGAAGACTCAATACCGAAGACCGAAGACCAAAATGCCTCACACCAAAAGCCTTTCGAGCTACTGGAGGAAGATGCCGCAGTGGTATAGGTTAGAAGGCGTCAAATGCTGCAGTTGCGGCACTTACTATTTCCCCTCAAGAAGCCTCTGCCCGGAATGCAGGAGAGAGGGCAAGATTGAGGTCCACAAGTTTAAGGGCACCGGAAAAGTATATTCTTATACAATAGTCCACGCCCCGCCGGTTGGTTTCGAGCTACATAGGCCTTACCTACTCGCGATAATCGAGCTAGATGAGGGTGCAAAGCTCACTGCCCAGATAGTCGATTGCAAGGCTGATGACTTGGAAATAGGCATGCCCGTGGAAGTCTGTTTCAGGAGGATACGGGAAGGCAAAGAGGGTGGAATAAACCACTACGGTTATAAATTTAAGCCCAAAGAGAATAATTAAGGCTGATTCTTTGGGCGACCCTGCACCTGTATGGCCTTGCAGTTAATCAAGTGCAGGTTTAAACCGGTAGAAAATTAATCTTTAGGATATTTTTGTTATTGTACGTAAGGTTTCTTGAAAGGCGTTTTCCTCTACCTTTAAGGTCGATCAAAGGTCGTGTTGCTTCGCAACACAAGGAACTTAATCTAAACATACGGTTTTTTGAACGGTGTCTTTCTGATAAGTTCCGTGAACTTTTTCTCATTGACTACTTTTTTCTTGCCCAGTAGTATCTCTTTCTTTTCGGTGACTTCGCCTACCCTGGTAACAGGGCAACCAAACTTGTGGCCCATTTCAGTAACCGTGTCCAGGTCTTTCTCGTCGATGCATGTCAAATAATTCCCCATGTATCTGCCGAAGCTGGGGTAGGGCACTGAAGTTATTTTGAACCCGGTCTGCGACTTCACCATCATCTCTAGCAGGTTCCCGAACCAGCCTCCGCGGGATGCGTCCTTGGCCGCATAAATAGGAAGCTTCTTCATTATAGCCTGGAAGGTGGAAAACTTCTCTTTTGCAATCCTTATCCTTTCGCCCACCTCGCCTTCGAGCGGTTCGCCGATTATGACCATCGCGTTGCCCGGCTCTGCTGTACTGTCAAAGATGGGTTTCTTTGTTATGAGCTCGCCGAACACTAGAAAAGAGATGCATGGCTTCAGGCCGTTCTCAAGCTGCGTGTTGCCGCCCAGTATTGGGCACCCTACACCGTCAGCCTGCTTCTTGACCATCTCGCTTACTTCGACGCCCTGTTCCACTGAATCCACTTGCATCGCATTGAACGCATATAGCGGCTTCCCGCCTGAAACGACTATGTCAGAACATGTGTGTATCAAGCCCGTCTTCATGCCTA
>CAYMNU010000023.1:0-14558 GCA_964391885.1 uncultured archaeon
ACAGAGAATCTGGAATTGCTTGGCAACAAGGCGCTTTTGGAGGAACTGAGAGATAGGGAAGCAAGTGTAGAAAAGGGCAACTACACAAAGTGGGAAGACATCAAAGATGAGCTATGAGATAGTTCTAGAAAAGCGCGCCGAGAAAGAGCTGAGGAAACTTGATAAAGTTCCGCGGACCATGCTTTGCAATAAAATAAATGAGCTTTCTGAAGACCCGTTAAAGCATGGTGAGCTTGAAGGCTGCAGGTACAGGAGAGTCCGTTCAGGGGATTATAGGGCCATTTACACTATTTCCGGAAATCAGGTCAGGATACTTAAAATCGGGCACAGAGAGAATGTTTACAAAAGACTCTAAGTGAGCTACGTTTACCCATGCGGAACCTGACTTCGTACTTATTTTCTTAGTGGCTCACATCACCAGGAACTCGCCCTGCGCGACCACGAAGCCCCCGCCGAGAAGATCCCTCAGTGTGACGCTCAGAGAGTACTTACCGGGCTCGAGGTTCTCTGTCTCGACAAAGCCATAGACGTTGTCTATGTATCCCCCGGGCGCGAGGTAGTCTGCAGGCCCGAGCTGATGCTCTATTGTTTCCATGCCCTGCCCGCTGACCTCTAAATCTAGTAGTATAGAGGAAGTGTCGCCGTCAGTCTTCAATCCGCTTATGCCGTAGATTATGAAGTATGCGGGTTCGCCCCTTTCGAATGATGATCCCGATGCATCGAGCTGGGGCTGGCCGTCAACAATGCCTTCCAGCCTTGCGAAAGAGTAACCCTGATAGTCTAAGCCGTAGGAAACTGCCGTGTTGACGGTAGTCCCGGGAAGTACTACTAGTATCAGCAAACCGAGAAACGCGCCGGCTGCAAGCCCGGCAAGCAGGAATTTTGTGTTCATTTTGGATTTGATGTTATTATATTATGGCCTCGAATAGAAAAAACAAATTTAGGAGTATGAAGGTTCTTTAGTAAGATTTTCACTTTTATAATCTTACTTTCTAATTAAAAGGTAAGATTAACCAAAATGGCAGTTCTTTCAACAAAGGGGCAAATCGTAATACCGGAAAGGATACGCAATGAGCTGGATTTGAAGCCGGGCGTGCATATAGCGGTGGAGCGGCTGGATGACAGCATACTCCTGATGCCGCGGCAGAAGGATGCAAAGGAAGCACTAAGATCATTGCGCGGGTGCATGAAGGGCCTATTTGATGAAGATGCCGTGACATTAATCCGAAAATCGCGTGACATGGACAATCAAATAGACTCCAGAGAAACATGGCACAGATAGTCTTTGACACTTCCGTCCTCCTTGCAAGTGCATTCGATGAACCTAAGGCCGGTGAAGTGGAGAAGCGCATGGAATCCATAGCTGGGGGCACTGACCTAGGGCTAATTAGTGCAGTGACTGTGGCCGAATTCTTTGAGAAAGCCAGCAGGGCCGGGCGGAGAGAACTTGCAATCAAGTTCTTTGAAACGCTTAAAGAATCAGGATTTTTTATAGCAGACATCACGGAAGATATTGCCAAGCTCGCAGGCCCGCTGAAAGCGAGGTTTCCTCAGCTCTCGACTGCGGACGCATTGATAGCCACGACTGCATATGTCAACAAGGCGAAGCTCTTTACATATGACAAGGGTTTTTGGGGAGTAGGGGGCATCGACCTTATCGGGATTTAGAGTTATCCTCTTTTTTTATCCTAGCAACCCCAAATTAAGAGTCTTCTATGGAAGCTTTTAATCCCTTGAAACTAGAGCAGGAAATAATGCAGTATTGGGACGGTATTAATCTGTTCCGGAAAATCCGCGATAGCAGCAAAGGCGGGAAAAAGTTTTACTACCTGGACGGTCCGCCTTATGTCAATGGGGACCCCCACATGGGCCACGCCAGGACACGGGCCATACGCGACGCCATATTGAAACACAGGGTCATGAAGGGCTATGACGTTAATCTGCAGCCGGGCTACGACTGCCACGGTTTGCCGATAGAGGTCAAGGTTGAGGAAGAGCTCGGGCTTAAGAAGAAAGAGGATATTCTAGAGTTCGGCGCTGAAAAGTTCATTGACAAGTGCCGTGAGCGGGCACTGCACTTTGTTGATGTCTTCAATTTATTCTACAAGCGCTTCGGGCTGCACTGGGACTTTGAAAAGCCCTACAAGACCCTCGATCAAAGCTACATAAACGCCTCGTGGATATTCTTCAAAAACTGCGACGAGAAGGGTCTTCTCTACAAGGGGAAGGCCACCACTGCCTGGTGCCCCCGCTGCCAGACTGCTCTTGCGGGCTATGAGGCAACGGATGAGTATCGCGACGTCTCTGACAACTCAATCTATGTGAAGTTTCCAATCTCCGGAAAGCCCGGCGAGTTCATCCTTATCTGGACCACGACGCCCTGGACCCTGCCGGC
Organism: uncultured archaeon; assembly: GCA_964391885.1. Taxonomy (GTDB): domain Archaea; phylum Altiarchaeota; class Altiarchaeia; order JAFGQM01; family JAFGQM01; genus CAYMNU01. The sequence continues at coordinate 2,396 of CAYMNU010000023.1, forward strand.
CAACCTTGCCGTGACCATCAACCCAAAGTATGAATATGTGTTTGTAAAAGCCGGCAAAGAGAAATGGCTTATGGCAAAAGAGCTTGTGGAAAAGGTCGCGGAAGCCTGTGGTATAGTGGATTATGAAATAAGCGGTGAAGCGATGAAGGGAGAGGATATCGAAGGCATGAAATACGACTTCCTGCTCGCTGATTCTGTGCCTGCAAACAAGGAATTGGACAAGGGCAACAAACGAGTTCATACAATACTTCTCGGAGACTTCGTCACCCTGGAAGACGGCACCGGCTGCGTTCATACTGCCCCGGGTCACGGGCAGGATGATTACTCAATCGGTATGAAATATGGGCTACCGCCTTTCTCGCCAGTAGGTGAAAATGGTTTGTACACAGATGAGGGCGGCAGCTTGAAGGGAACCCACGTCTTCAAAGCCAATGACATTATAGTCGATTTATTGAAGTCTAGAGACCTCCTGGCAGGCGAGCAGAAGATCATGCACCGCTACGCACATTGCTGGCGCTGCAAGACGCCCATCATCTATAGGGCATCCCCTCAATGGTTCGTCTCAGTAGATAAGGTCAAGGACCTGATGGTAAAAGAGAATAAAAAGGTCAAGTGGCTGCCGGAGTGGGCAGGCGAGAAAAGGTTCGCGAACTGGATAGAAGAGGCGCGAGACTGGTGCATCTCAAGACAGAGATACTGGGGGATTCCACTGCCGATTTGGGAGTGCGAATGTGGTGAAAGACAAGTATTCGGGAGCTTTGAGGAGCTTAAGGAAGCTGCGATAAAGCTGCCCGAGGGGGAAGCAGACTTGCACGTCCCGTATACCAACAAGATCAAAGTAAGATGTGAAAAATGTAACAGTGAAATGAACAGGGTGCCTGATATAACGGACATCTGGTTCGAGTCCGGCGCTGCGACATGGGCATCGCTCGGCTATCCGCAGGAGAAAGCCCTGTTCGAAAATATGTTTCCCATGGACTTCATAACCGAAGGGCTGGACCAGACGCGCGGCTGGTTCTATACTATCATGTTGGAGGGTATAATAATGTTCGGGCAGGCGCCGTATCGAAACGTCCTCATGAACGAGTGGGTACTGGACAAGAACGGCGACAAGATGTCCAAGAGCCTGGGTAATGTCATTGCGCCCGGGGAGGTCATGGACAAGTACGGGGCAGACATCACAAGGTTCTATCTCCTTAGCGAAACCGAGGTCTGGGAAAAGCTCAAGTTTAATATGGAGAACGTAAAGATAACCTTCCGCCTTTTCAATACAATATGGAACTGCCATCAGTTCCTCAAGACATATATGGATGCGGCGGGCCTGAACCAAGAAGCGCTGAAGGTCGCAGAGCTAGAAACGGGCCTAAAGCCCGAAGATCGATGGATACTATCGAGGCTGGCCAGCATCGGAAAGGAAGTAGAAGATTCACTGGAGGGCTATCTTCCGTTCTCTGCTGCAAAATCCCTGGAAGGCTTTGTGATGGAGGATTTGTCTAGGTGGTACATAAAGATAATCCGGGATAGGGCATGGGTTTCCGCCGAAGAGGGCGATAGGAACGCAGCTATAGGTACGCTTTACATCGTGATGTCCGGGCTCTCAAAACTCATGGCGCCTTTTGCGCCGTTCATATCCGAGTATATCTATCGTGACCTTTGCGGCGGGGAAAGCGTCTTCCTGGGCGGCTGGCAGGAGGGGGAAATCAATCAAGATAAAGAGCTTGAGAAACAGATGGCGCTGGCGAAAGAGATAGTCGAGCAGCTCAATGCTGCGCGGGGCGATGCCGGAATAAAACTGAGGTGGCCCATCGAGAGCATGACAATTTCATCCAAGGAAGATTTGAGCAGAGTGTCGGAGGTAATCTGCACGATGTCCAATTCCAAGAAGCTGGTCTTTTCAGAGACAGAGCCTGATGATGCGGTCGTAAAAGAGTTCTCGGCAGGAAGAGTAATGCTAAGCAGAAAGAGGAGCAAGGAGATAATAGAGGAGGGCCTCATAAGGGATTTGATGAGGCAGATACAGAACATGCGTAAGAAAGAGGGCCTGGACGTTTCGGAGAAAGTGGTGCTTAGCCTCTGGAGCGATGAGGAATTCTCGAAGGCCATCGAGAAGTTTAAATCAGAGATTGCTTCCGGAACCACGGCGAAAGAGGTCTTTGTCAGTCAGGGGAAGCCCGAGTCATTCAGGGAAGAGGCGAAGTTCGAGGGTAAGGTGGTCTGGATAGACTACTCTAAATGATTTTATGATTGAAGGTTCTATAATTACATAAAAATGGCTGAGAGCTCTGAGATAATAAGAAAATATGCGGTGGAGAACGCTATCAATTACGGTAGTGCGCAGGCGAAGAGCGTCATGGGGAAGGTTCTTGCTGAAGACCCGGGGCTCAAAAAATGCGCTGCAGAGGTTATGAAAGAGGCCCAGAAGATATGCTCGGATGTGAACAAGTTAGACAAAGGGGACCTGGAAGAGGAATTCTCCCATTACGGCTTTGAGGGCAAGAAAGAGGCCAAGCGGGGCACACTTGCAGAGCTTCCGAATGTGAGGGGGGAGGTAATCATGAGGTTTGCCCCCAATCCATCCGGACCGCTGCACATCGGCCACGCAAGGACTGCGGTGCTCAACGACGAATATGTAAAAAAGCACGGCGGCAAACTCTATCTCCGAATCGAGGATACTGATCCCAAGAGGGTCGAGAAGTCGGCATACCACATGGTCGAGGAAGACCTTAGGTGGATGGGGGTAAATGTGAATGATACGATAACCCAAAGCAAGCGCCTTGCCGTCTACAGGGACTTCGCCGTGAGGCTCATAAAGCAGGGCAATGCCTATGTCTGCTCCTGCGGGCAGGCTAAGTTCAAAACCTTCAAAGATAAGGGGAAAGAATGCCCGTGCAGGGCCAATGCATATGAAAAGAACGCGGAGCTCTGGAATAAGATGCAGGAAGGCGATGACAGCCTTGTACTGAATCTAAAAACAGATATGAAGCACAAGAACCCTGCGCTAAGGGACTTCCCTATAATGAGGGTGAACAAAGAGTGCCACCCCATGAGCAAGAGCAGCTGGGATTTATACCCGCTTATGAATTTCTCGGTGGCTATAGACGATCACCTTTTAGGCATAACCCACGTTTTGAGAGGCAAGGACCATATAGTCAACACGCAGAGGCAGTTGTTTATCTACGATTATTTTGACTGGGTGCCGCCCGAGTTCATACACAATGGCCTCCTGAGCATAGAGGGCGTGAACCTGTCCACCTCGGAGATGAAAAAAGGGATTGATGAGGGCAGGTACACAAGCTGGGCGGATCCCAAGCTGGGGACCATCCGCGCCCTGAAGCGCAGGGGCTTCCAGCCCGAAGCGATACGCAATATCATGAAGGCGATAGGTATAGGAGACGCCGACGTGCATTTTGACTGGTCGAGCCTCCATGCCGAAAACCGAAAGCTTGTCGAAGCCAAGGCAAACAGGTACTTCTTTGTGCCGGATCCCGAAGAGATATGGGTAAAGGGAATCCCCGAAGAGGCAGACGACATAAGGATACCTCTGCACCCTGACTTCCCAAAGAGGGGCTACAGGGACATAATGGTCAAGAGCAGCGGCGATTCAACAAAGCTCTTCATAGCCAAGAAGGACGAAGCCAGGTTTAAAAAGGGTGAGATAATAAGGCTCAAAAACTTCTGCAACATACAAATAGACGAGTTAAGGCCTATTGTAGCGCACTATCTGGAAGAAAAGAATACTAAAGTCCCTATAATCCAATGGCTGCCTGAGGATGTGCTTGGCTGCGAGGTAATCGGCCCCGAGAAGAAGACTGCCGGATTCTGTGAGATAGATTGCAACGAGCTGGACCACGGTGATATCATCCAGTTCGAGCGCTTCGGCTTCTGCAGGGTCCACGACGTGGAAGGCAACCGGATACTCTGTTACTTTGCCCACGATTAGACTACATCAGTATGGGGATTATCGCCAGCAAGCCGGTTATTATGAAGTAGAGGGCTATCAGGTAGTTCAAGAGCTTCGGCGCTATTAATATCAAGACCCCGAAGAGAACGCTGACAATGCCCCAAACCAGCTGGGCGCTTATTATTACATCAGCCATGCTAGTATTGAAGAGAAAGGGATAAAAGGCTTATTCTCAGAGGTTTTTATACCGTATTCTTCTAAAATCCCGCAATCTTTCTTCACCGATGAGATTGGATCGCTTGCAAAAGCGAAATGATAAGGAGGTTACAATGAGTTATGTGAAATTCGAAACCCCGCAAGATGTTGCGGAACAGGCTCTGGAAGCCATAGAGATAGCCAGGACTTCCGGCAGGATAAAGATAGGCGTGAACGAGGTCACAAAAGCCATCGAGCGCGGCAAGGCCAAGCTCGTAGTCATGGCTGAGGATGTGGACCCCAAAGAGATAATGCTCCACCTGCCCATAATATGTGCAGAGAAAAAAGTGCCCTTTGCTTACTCAAAGACCAAGGATGAGCTCGGCAAGGCTGCAGGCCTTAAGGTCAGCACTACGTCCGTGGTAATAATTGATGAGGGCAAGGCCAAGAAGAACGTCGAGGATGTTGGCAAACTCCTCGCTAAGCTTGTGAACAATGGCTGAAGAGAAAAAGGAAGCTGTGGAGGAGGCTAAGGCTCCAGAGGAGATGACGGAGGCTAGCCCAAAAGCCGCAGAGGCAAAGGCTGTTGAGAATAAGGCTGCAGAAGCCAAGAAGCCCGAGGAAAAGAAGGTATCGGAAGAGCCTAAAAAAGCCCCGGAGCCAAAAAAGCAGGATCAACCAAAAGACGAGCCTGTTAATGCCAAGTCCAAAAGCACCGCCAATGTAGATGGGGCCAGCCCTGCACAGGTGGTCAAGGTTTTCAAGAAAGCGGGCCTTTACGGCGAATGCTACCAAGTGCTTGCAAGAGTGCTTGAGGGCAGGGACAAGGGCAACCTCCTGAGAAGGAATGTCAGGGGACCGGTGAAAGAGAATGACATGCTAATGCTCAAGGAAACCGAGCGTGATGTGAGGGCGGTATAATGATTACAAAAAGAAGCTGCGTTTTCTGCGGAGAGGATATCGCGCCAGGGACTGGCAAGATGGTCGTAGACCCCTCCGGGTCAGTGGCATTCTACTGCTCCTCGAAGTGCGAGAAGAACGTTGCGCTTAAGAGGAAGTCCAGAAAGGTCAAGTGGACCAGTGAGTACCGCAGGGAGAAGGGAATCCGCGTCCAGCACCTCAAGGACGCTGCGAAGCAGGCTCCGAAGGCTGAAAAAGCTGAATCTCCAAAGGCTGAAAAGCCTGCTGAGAAAGCAGAAAAAACCGGAGAGAAGGCAGAAAAAGCCAAAAAGCCTGCAAAGGGTAAAGTAAAGGGGAAGAAATAATCCCCTGTTTTCTTATTTTTTAATGCAAGCTAGCCTTGCTTGTATAAGCACGGGTCTTGAGCATAAGGCCTATTAGCCCATCAGGCAAGCTCCTTTCTCACTGACGTGACTATCTCATCCAGCTCCCTGTTGGCATCTATGTCTGCGAGAATGCCCTTCTTTGAGTAATAGCCTACAAGGGGCTCAGTCATCTCTTTATAGTGCACCAACCGCTTTTTCACTACGTCCTCCCTGTCGTCGTCCCTCTGCTGGAGATCTTCCTCGGGATGCCCCTCAGGAGGGTTTGGTGCGCATTCCGGATAGACATTGTAAATCTTGCCGGTGGCTTTCGAAGTCCTTCTTCCGGTTATTCTCCTGATGACAATTTCATCAGGCACCTTAAAGTTTATGACCTTGTCTATTTCCACTCCACTCTCGTCCAGGGCCTCGGCCTGGGGGATTGTTCGCGGAAAGCCGTCCAGGATGAAGCCGTTTTGGCAATCGCTTTGCGCTATGCGCTCCTTGAGCAAGCCTATGACCAGCTCGTCGGGAACAAGCGCTCCGGAATCCATAAACTCCTTTGCCTTCATCCCAAGCTCTGTGCCCGCCTTGACAGCTCCCCTGAGGAGGTCGCCAGTCGATATCTGGATTATCTTTAAGTCATCTACTATGTGCTGGGCTATTGTGCCCTTGCCTGCCCCGGGGGGGCCCAAGAATATCAGGTTCATTTTTGCGCTGAGTTAGAACAAAAGGGAATAAAAGTAAGTCAGCGCTAGATTCCAAAGAAGTCCCACGCGTTCTTCGTAGTTACGCTACAGGCCTGCTCAAAATCGATTTTCCTTAGATCGGCGATCTTCTGCGCCGACTTGATTACATTCACTGGCTCGTTTATCGTGCCGGGCTCGGGCGAGAGATAAGGGGCATCCGTCTCCAAAACAATAGACTCAAGCGGCAGTTTCTTCGCGAACTCCTGTTTCTGCTTTGAATTGGCTATGTTGGTTGGAATGGACACCAGATAACCCAGGCTAATTGCTCGCTGGGCATCCTCAAGGCTGCCTGAGAAACAGTGCATAACCGCCCGCTCGACCTTTTCACTTTCCAGCACATCAAGCGCCTGCTTCTCTGCGTTGCGAGAGTGAATCAGCAAGGGCTTGTCGTGCTCTTTCGCTAGCCTGATAAGCCTGATGAAGTTCTCCTTTTCCTTCTCCCGGCCTGCCGTTTCCTTTACCCAGTAGTAGTCCAGACCCACCTCGCCCACTGCGACTATCTTGTCTATGTTGTCGCTTATCAGTTTAAACTGCGCCTCGTAGTCTTCGAAGCGGTAGGGGCAGCAGCCCATGCTCCAAAAGACGTCCAGCCCCTTCATATTCTCCAAGCCCTCCGGCTCTAAAAAGCAGTTTATTATACTCACGCCCTCCTTCTTGGCACGGGCTATGACTTCGCTCCTGCTCTTGTCAAACTCCGGGAAATCCAGGTGCGCATGCGTGTCTATGAGCTTCATGGGTTTATTTGCTTATGAGTTTTAAAATAATGCAATGGTAAACAAACCCCGTAAGCGGGCAGTTAGGCGTGAGAAGTACGGTATTAGGATGTTGCCGTCCGGCGGCGCTTATCAGCCCAGGTATATTGTTAACGGCAAACTTGTCCCCATAAGGGGCGACAGGCTCCTGATGCGACTTCCGGGTAAGACAGGTTCCAAGGGTTCGCTGTCCTTTTATGTGGATGAGGGCAAACATGCAAAGTCTGTAGAGATTACAGGTATTTTTGTGCCGCCGCATCAAAGAGGGAGGGGTTATTCTCGCCTTCTCTTGCGGGATGCCGTGCAAAGAGCCGAAAAATTGGGTGCATCAAAAGTTTTGGCCAGTACCAGAGATGATCATGCTTTTGTGCGCGCAAGGCACTTGCTAAGGTCAGAGGGGTTTAAAGAGATAGGAAGTGATTTGGCAACAGTAAAAGGCCAGCCCCTTTACCGGGTTATAGACTTTGAAAAACCGCTCAAATGATTGTCATTTATTACTTTTAATAATAATTATAGGTCCTGCCTTTTTTATACTCCAACGAAAGCTATCCTAAACAAAACATGACCAAAACCTACGCTGAAATCCAAAAGAAAATCCGCTCAGGCGATGCCATTGTCCTCACTGCAGAGGAGATGATAGGCTATGTAGAGCAGCACGGCGTTAAAAAAGCTGCCAAGGACGTGGACGTAGTCACCACAGGAACTTTCGGGGCTATGTGTTCCTCGGGTGCATGGCTCAATTTCGGCCACAGCGAGCCGCCAATAAAGTTCCAAAAGGTCTGGCTTAATGACGTAGAAGCATATACGGGTGTTGCAGCTGTAGACGCTTACATAGGCGCCACGGAACTGAGCGAGACAGAAGGCTTTGAGTACGGGGGCGGACACGTCATAGAAGACCTGGTCAGGGGCGAGGAGATCGACTTGAGGGCCAGCTCTTACGGCACTGATTGCTACCCGAGGAAGAAGATCGAGACACAAGTCACATTGGAAGACCTCAACCAGGCATGGCTCCTGAACCCAAGGAACGCCTACCAGAACTATGCGGCAGCCACCAACGGCTCGGACAAAACCATCTACACATACATGGGCAAATTGCTGCCTAACAACGGGAACGTAACTTACACCACGTCGTCGCAGCTTTCACCGCTGATAAACGATCCCTATTTTGAAACGATAGGCTTCGGTACCCGAATATTCCTAGGCGGCGCCAAGGGCTATGTTATAGGGGAAGGGACCCAGCACAACACCCAAGTACCCAGAAAAAACGGCGTGCCGCTGGGGCCTGCGGGAACGCTTTCTGTGAAATGCAATCTCAAGGATTGCAACCCCAAATATCTGAAAGGCGCGACATTCGAGAAATACGGGGTAAGCCTTTATGTAGGCATAGGAGTCCCGATACCCATACTCAACGAGGACATCGCCAAGAGGACCGCGATAAGGGATGAAGAGATTTTCACAAGGGTCTTTGATTATTCGGTAAAGGCAAGATCCAAGCCGCCGTTGCGGGAAGTGAGCTATGCCGAGCTGCGCAGCGGAAAGATAGAGCTGGGCTGGAAAGAGGTCAGGACCTCGCCCCTCGCACCGCTGAAGGTGGCAAGAGAGATTGCAGGACTCTTGAAGAAACAGATACAGAAGGGGGAATTTATGCTTACGGAGCCCTTGGAGAGGCTGCCCGAGAGTTCATTTAAGCCATTGAAGCATGACGTCCATTATGTCAAGGATTCCATGAGGGCTGCAGTTACAATCTCGCACGACTCAAGCGTCGAGGAGGTTTCAAAGCTGCTCATAGGGAAGGGTGTCAACCACATCCCCTTACTCAAGGAGGGCAGACTTGACGGTATAGTAACCTCTTGGGACATCGCAAAGGCAGTCTCCGAAGGCAAGAAAAAGCTTGGCGACGTCGCAGTCAAGAACGTCATAACGGCGCAGCCGAATGAGACGCTGGGCATCGTCGCAGAGAGGCTGAGGAAGAAGAATATCTCGGCGCTGCCAGTCGTCGATGCGCAGGGAAAGCTGCTCGGGATAATAACGGCAGAGGACATATCGAGATTTGTGGATTCGAAATGACTAAGAAGTACTTGATTAGATTTGATGAGACCCAGGTCGGAGAGCCCATATTAGCTGAATGCATACTGGAAACTAAAGTTAAGATGAACGTTCTGAGGGCTGACGCGGACGGCAATATGCTCATACGCTTCCCGAAAGAGCAGGAGAAAGAGCTTATAGCCTTCCTGGATGCACGGGGCGTCGAGTACAGGGAAGAGAAGAACGTCGTGAAGCACGACCCCGAGCTCTGCGTAAACTGCGGGGCTTGTATAGCGCTTTGTCCTACAAAGGCATTCAGCTTCGACGAGAAAGGAAAACTGGCTTACGACGAGGACAAGTGCGTCCTTTGCGGCATGTGTCTTGATGCCTGCCCAAGGCGCGCGCTTTCCAAGCCTGAATTCTAGCTTTTGGAGGGTCTTATGTGGTCGGGGGATTTTGAATATAAGGATAGCATACTTAGGGTAAGTTCAGATAAGGATATCGGTGATTTTGTCGAAAGCTTTCTAGTGGAAAAAAGGCAGGAATTGGAGGCCTATATCGCAATAGACAAGGAGTTTGCCAGCTCTTTCGAGCCGATTGCACTCAAAGAAGGCGCCCCGGAAATAGCGAATATTATGGCTGGCGCCGCCGGGCGGGCCGGGGTCGGGCCGATGGCTGCGGTCGCGGGCACGGTATCTGAGCTGCTGGTCAGGGAGGCGGTGGAAAAGGGAGCCTCATGGATAATCGCAGAGAACGGGGGCGACATATGCTTCTTCGGCGAGCGGAATTTCACTATATCAATCTATGCAGGGAAGTCTCCCCTGTCAAACAAGATAGGATTCCTGCTAAACCCGGGAAAGCGCAGCTATGGTGTGTGCACCTCATCGGCATCTGTTGGACATTCCATAAGCCTGGGGAAGGCTGATGCGGTGACTGTTTTTGCGAAAAGTGCTGCTGTAGCTGACGCTTTCGCAACAGCAATAGCGAATGAAGTGGATGAAATTGAAGAAGGGTTGGAGTTTGCAAGAAAGTTCACGGACAGGGATATAGACGGCGCCTTCATAATAAAGGGTGATAGAATAGGTAGCGTGGGGAGGCTGCCCAAGATGCTGAAGATAGATTAATGCAGAGAACCGAAGATAGTAGACTGAGGATAATATGCGGGGGATCGGACTCGCTTCGCTCGTAACTCCCCCGCACGAATGCTAAGGAAAGAAGTGCTTTCCACTTAGTTTCAAGCCCTTCATCGTAGGAAACTAAGCAAATTAACAATGAAGTGCGGGGGACGAGGCACGAGGTTCAGCAAAGCTGAACCTGTGCACAACTTCACCTCCGGTGAAGTTCGTGTTCGAACTCGCTCATGGATAAGAGTTCGAAGGTAATATGGGGGGGGTCGGGCTCGCCTTCGGCTCGCAACCCCCCGCACGGCTTCTATGGATTATAGTGCGGGGGACGAGGTTCGAACTCGCGTAGGCCTAAGCCACTAGGTCTCTTTTCTGTCTCCAGTCTTCGGTCTTGAGTCCACGAAGACAGATCCTAAGCCTAGCCCGTTTGACCACTCCGGCACCCCCGCAAAAAGGTCTTGGGTCCTCTGTTCTCAGTCAAAACTAGGCGGTTTATTTGAGTTTTAGAATATAAAAGAAAGGCGGGTTACTTTTGCTATTTTTCCTTTGGCTTTTCGGAGGTTTTCTCAGGCGGTTTTGCAGGCGCGGAGGGCTTTGCCTGCGATGGCTTGTCCCTGGGCTTTTCGCCCCTTTCCTTGCGCTCTATCTCCTTGACCTTCACCATGACCTTGTCCATCTCACGCTTGTCCTTTGCGCGCTTCTTGATGCGCTTATCCTTCTCGGTCGTGTGGACGCCGTCCTTGATTATATGGCGGTGCTTTGCGCAACTTATGCATGCATAGCCCTTGTTTGAAGGCATGGAGACTACCTCGGCGAGCTCGTAGATGTCACGCCCCAGGCGACCCCCTGAGTTCACTGCAACGGCCTTGTGCTTGGGGACATTCCTGCCGCAGAAAGTGCATTTAGCAATAGTGTCTTTGCCCCTGCTGGACCACCAGTTTCCCCATTCAGCCATTAAATCACCGCTTATAAATAAAATCTAAGAAGCCTGCCCCTCGGGCGAAAGCGCTTAGTTAGAAGAGAAGGCTATAAAAAGGTTTTTAGGGTCTCGGGACAGAAAAATAAAACACACATTTATATTAGGTTAGCTTCGAACTTTAAAGATTTCTAATTTTAGGAGTTGTACAAATGGCTAAAAGAAAGGTAAGAGCAAAAAAAGTTGAGAATGCTGAGGCTGAGATTAAGAAAACGCCAAAGCCCGCCGCACCTAAGATAGGCATGTGGCAGATGATAGCCGTTCTGTTAGGGATATTGCTTGTTGCATCGGTTGGTATGAGCGCGATGCAGAGCTGCCCTGCACCGGCAGAGACAGATGATGAGACCCAGAATGATACCGAGACAGGGTCAAGCATGGCTGCGGTTGTGGGGGGTTCTATGGACTTCATAAATGAATACCTGCTCGGGGGAGAAATGGCAGCAGTCCTTGAAGACTCCAGCGAGTCCAACGGGCTTTATGTCCTAGACGTCAGCGTCGAAGGCCAATTGAGCACATTGTATGTGAGCAGCGACGGAAAGCTGATATTCCCGATGGTCATTGACGTGGAAGAGGTCAAGTCACAACCGCCGACAAACGACTCGGATGTTGATCCTCTGCCGCCGCTTCCCGACAGCATTGAGCCCATAGGTTACTTTGAGGGCGTGGATGCCGAGGCCTGTACCGAAGATGGCAAGCCCCTAATCATAATGGTAGGGAGCAGCACATGCCCGTTCTGCACATGGTCAGAGCCGCAGTTCGAAGAGATTGCCCAAGAATATGAGGGCAGGATAGCTGCATACAGCTGGCAGGCCGACTCAGGGGATAACCTGCTGACCGAGGAAATCGAGACTGAGGTACCTGAATATGTTTATGACTTGTTCGGACAGTTCAACCCCGGCGGCGGAGTACCCACATTCATCTTCGGCTGCAAGTACTACAGGATAGGCCAGCCGTATAGGCAGTGGGATGATGCTGAAGGCGACATGGCAGAGATGAGAGAAGTCATCGACGCCCTGATTGCCGAGGCAGCTGCATAGAAAGCCGGTTTTCCGGCTTCTTTTTCTTCTTTTTTTTAAGAGACCTTAGCTTTGGGTCGGGCTGATTCTAGGATTGAGTTACAAGGCTTTTTTATCTTGTTTTAAGGCGAGTAAGAGGTCTTCAGTCCTGTTTCCAGTCCTG
>CAYMNU010000024.1:0-10185 GCA_964391885.1 uncultured archaeon
CACCGCAAAATATATGCTTCAGGAATATGGCATCCCTGCTGTTGCAGAGGTCGCCTCCGAGTTCCGCTACTCTACAATCAATTGCATTAATGAGCGGGACCTTGTGATACTGATTTCACAGAGCGGCGAGACTGCAGATACGCTTGCAGCGGCCAAGTCCGCCAGGGCGAAGGGCGCAAAGACCCTTGCGATAGTCAACACGGCCGGCTCTTCACTGACCCGGATAGCGGATGAAAGCATACATACCTATTCCGGCCCTGAAATTGCAGTCGCGTCGACTAAAGTATACTTAGGGCAACTGACGTCATTAACCCTTTTAATCTTGGAGATGCTGCTTCTAAAAAAGAGGATTACCGAGAAAGAGCTGGACGAACTGGTAAAAGAGCTCGAGGACATTCCTGCCAAAATCGACACCATTCTGGATAACCGCGAGCGCATCCAGGAACTGGCAAAAATATTGGAAAACACAGAGGATTATTTCTACATCGCCCGCAGGCTTAACTACCCTACAGCGATGGAGGGCGCCTTAAAACTCAAGGAGATATCATACCTGCACGCAGAGGCCTACGCCGGCGGCGAGCTGAAGCATGGGCCATTGGCGCTGATGGAGCCCAAGGTATGCGTGATAGCCATAAATCCCGATGACGTGCTTAAGAGGAAGATGGACTCCAACATCCAGGAGGTGCGCTCGCGCAAGGCAAATGTAATAGAGATTGTGGAAGGGGAAAGCTTTGCCATTGAGAGGAGGGATGGCATCAAGATATTCGTCCCCCGAACAGAACATATACTCACTCCTCTGACCATGGTTGTGTCGTTGCATCTGCTCTCTTACTATGTGGCACTCGCCAAGGGACTCCCAATTGATCAACCAAGGAACTTGGCCAAAGCCGTCTGTGTCGAATAGATAAACCACTTAATATTTATATTTGTGTTTCTGTAAATATAGTTATGACTAAATTCAAGTCATTCATCATCAAGGCAAATAATAATGGAACCGGATTTATCACCATACCCAAAAACTTAAGAACTAAGTTCAAAAGAGGCGATAATCTTAAAGTTCTGATATCCAGGAATGGTCTTAAAACATCATTCTATGGAAAAATATGTTATTGGGGTCGGCTCGGAATATATGTATCAAAACATCTAACCAAAAGATATACACTCTTCGGTAAGGAGCACTTAATCATATTGGAAAAAGCCGAAGGATTTTTCTCAAAAGTATGTTGTGATGGGAGAATCTACTTACCATCGGACACATCACGAAAATCGGGTTTAAAAGATGGATCAATAATCAAGCTATCTATTGGTTTTGATGGTGAAAAAATATGCCGATATCTAAAAGTACATTGCAGAAAGAAAGCAAATACGACAGAATATTTCTGTATGGCCGGGACTGACCTTGCCAGTAAAGAAGTCGTAGGTAATATTGAAAAAATTCTTCAAAAGCCGGATCTTAGAGGATTCCCTCTTTCAATAATAAGCGACTTGAATTCCGGCGTCATAGACAAAGACACTACGGTGATTTATGATGGGCACAAAGTACCTATAGTAGTAAATAACAACCTTAAACTTGAGGGCATCGCCCATTATCTTGGTGCCTTTTTTGCAGACGGCACGAGAAAGGGAAATAGCTGGGGGATAGTCGCTTCGACCTTCGAACAGGCAAAATACTATCTCTCACAGCATGAAAAAATAGTCAGTGATACAGAAACAGAAAAATACGTTTCAATAACGTCGAACGCACCAGTCAACAAGACATCGCTCAGAGATACTTGGATAAACAATACTAGAATGCTGCCAGATTATATAAGGGTTCATAAGACGAAAACTAAACATTCGAAAAATAGGAACGTTTTTGGATCACTGGTTTTTAGGGAACACAGAAAACTAGTGCAGGATTATTACAATAGATTGTTAATCTATTTATTTGAACTCATAGAAAAAGATAATCGCGGAGATCTTGCAACAGATTTCATTCTAGGTGTGCTTGAAGGCGATGGCTCGCCATCTGCAGCCAATAAAGGATATATAATCATTTCGACAAATAAGGAAGATTCCAAGGTCCTTCAAAAAATCTTGCAGTTTACTGATTTTGACTTCAAGTTTCACATAGAAAGTAAAACAAATAAGCATTATATTAGAATAAACTCGCTTAGCATCCTTAAAATACTCCCCGAAATAAAGGATAGAATTTTTAGGTACTATCCAAAACGTAGAAAGAAATTCATAGAACGATTTTGTAAGATGGGTGCAGTATTGTTTATTCTCGGCGAACAAAACCACGCGTCTGGTTGGGTGAAGGCAAATCTAAGGAAAAGTGATATTTTGAATAGTGAGTATAAACTAACTTCCCATGGAAATGAAATAAGACAATGTTTGAAGGATATGCTAAATGAGTATCCTCCAGTTTAGTTTTGCCTTTTTGCTTTTGGCATTTCTAATTTATTGACTCAAAAAACAAAAACAATGAAATCTACATCAAAAAGAGGAATGCCCACTATTGCGGATGTACGTAGAAACATACCCAAAACCCACAAGACATATCTGCCTCTCAGAAACCATCAATGGGTCTTTGATAATTTTATAGGGGACGCAGAGACTCGCAGATTGCTTGGGAAATGGGGGTTTGATAGACCTGGTGTCAAATTAGAACAAAGATTTAGATATATGGGTACTGACCGAGAAGTAGTATTAAGTGAAATAGAACAGGCTAGGAAAGGGTTAGAACCTGTTAGGTCAACTATTTGGAATATGAGGGGCGAAGTAGAACGAGCAAGAAGTAATGGTGAAGATACTGTTCATAGGGGGCATTACCTAGGAAATTTTATAAGAGGGATTGATGCTAGTTTAAATCTAATGGAAGAAGAGGCCAAAAGAACCCTAAGGTAAAAAGTATAACAGGGTAACTTGATAAAATATAATCCTTAACTAATAGACAAAAATAATGATGGACATATCAAAAGTCAAAGAATTTCTTCCTAATTGTAAGCTGGGCGAGATTCGTCCCTGCACCGCGCCTGGAAAAGTCCAGTTTCACTTGCTCGTATCGGGAAAGAAGAACTTCGATGCGAAGGTTCTCGACGTCTTGAAACTGGAAAAACTGCTTCTGTATGATAAGAGTTTCTCAGAGGTGAAATCTTCTGAGGAGCTGGGCGTAGTAAAAGCAAAGCATGGCGATATTGAGATATCCGCATTGACTAGTGGCCGCGTGGTGGTCAAGAAATGCCTGGATGAGACGCATGCGCGCGAGCTCTTGGAAACACTCGCGCCGATGCTGAAAAAAGCGCTTTTTAACCCGCAAAAAGAAAAAACACCGAAGTGACTCCAAAAGAGGAAATAGTCAGGCTCAAGAAGGAGAAGAACGCAGTAATCTTAGCCCACAACTACCAGGTGCCGGAGATACAGGACGTGGCGGATTTCGTCGGTGACTCGCTCGAGCTTGCGCGCATCGCAGAAAAAATAGATGCAAGTATAATCCTCTTCTGTGGCGTGGACTTCATGGCCGAGACTGCGAAAATACTCAATCCGAAGAAGAAGGTTATCGTTCCTGATGCGGCTGCCTGCTGCCCAATGGCTGAAATGCTCAAGCTCGAAGACTTAAGAAAAGCCAAGCGGGAGAATCCCGGTGCAGAGGTGGTCCTTTATGTCAATACAAAGGCAGAAGCAAAAGCCGAGTGCGACTGCGTATGCACATCTGCAAATGCTGACCGCGTAGTCAATGCGATGTCTTCTGATACGGTAATCTTCGGCCCGGACCAGAATTTGGCCCATTATGTCAAGAAGAGGACAAACAAGCAAATTATAACCATCCCTGAAAACGGCATGTGCATCACACACCACATGATGACGGTCGCGGACCTCATGGATACCAAGCAGAAACATCCAAATGCACTGAGCATCGTGCATCCGGAAGTAATCCCGGAGCTGCAGGATGCTGCTGATGCCATAGGCTCGACCTCGGGGATAATGAAGTACTGCAGGGACAGCGACGCGCGTGAGTTCATCATAGGCACAGAGAACGGCATGCTGTACAGGCTCGCAAAAGAGATCCCTGGAAAGAAGTTCTATCCGCTTTCTGAAACTGCGATATGCCAAAACATGAAGAAGAACACTATTGAAGGCGTGCTAAACGCGCTCAGGAGCGATGGCCCGGAAGTGAGTGTTCCCGAAGAAATACGCGCCAAGTCAGAAAAAGCAATAAAGAGAATGCTGGAACTGTAACCTTTTTTCTTTCAAAAAACCTCGACTTTCCGCATAAGATAGCTTTATATTGACCCAGCAACAAATTAATATTGGTAATCTTTCTTTTTAATCTGGAGGTCAATGGACGTACTCATGCTTGGGTGGGAGTTTCCACCATTCTATAGCGGCGGGTTGGGCACCCACTGCTTCCACTTGACAAAGGCCCTTTCCAGCCTTGGCATGAAGCTGACCTTTTTCATGCCTAAAAACCCCTACCATGTCAGTTCCGACTATATGAAAATAGTTGAGATAGACCCTTCATTCATGATTGGCCCTTACAGCTTCACGCCCATGGTGTTTGAGAACTACAGCCAGAATTTCTTTGACGATGTCTGGAAATACAACACCCTTTGCGTCGAGCGGGCTTTACTAGAAAACTTCGACCTTGTCCACGCACATGACTGGCTTACCTCAATCGCAGCGCTCGAGATAAAGCGCAGGACCGGCAAGCCGCTTGCCATAACCATACATGCCACCGAGTACGACCGCTGCCCCCTTTCGCCAAATAAATGGATACTAGAAAGGGAGACGGCAGCAGTCAAGGGCGCCGATGTAATCATAACAGTCAGCGAGATGATGAAGAAGCAGCTTATCGAGCGATTCGGCGCAAATCCTAATAAGGTTGTAGTAATCTACAATGCAATAGAACACTCGGAGTGGATATCAGAAAAGATAGAAAAAACATTCTCAGGACACAAGGTGGTGCTCTTCGTTGGCAGGGTCACAATGCAGAAGGGCCCTGACTTCTTCCTGAGGGCCGCGAAGCGAGTTCTCGAAAAGAACCCAGACGCCAGATTCGCGATAGCCGGAAAGGGCGATATGCTGCCTCAAGTAATAAAAGAAGCAGTCTCACTCGGCATATCCGATAAGGTGATGATCCTGGGCTATGTGCCTGACGAGGAGCTCGCAAACCTGTATTCGTCGGCCGATGTCTTCGTACTCCCTTCAGTTTCCGAACCGTTTGGCATAACTGCCTTAGAGGCCATGGCCTCCAGGGTTCCCACCATACTCAGCCGCCAGAGCGGGGTTAGGGAGATAGTGAAGAGCGCATTCGTCGTGGATTTCTGGGATATCGACGAGATTGCCAACAAGATACTTGCACTTCTGAACTACCCCAGCCTTCATGGTTCAATGAGGAAGAACGCACATGAAGAGATATCCTCTCTCACATGGTCCAAGGTGGCGGGAGAAACGAAAAAGGTCTACGGGAGGCTTTTGGCATGAGCTCGATATGCATGTATTTCCAGGTCCACCAGCCGCACCGCCTTGACAAGTACTCTTTTTTTGACATGGGCAGCGGAAAGCCCTATTTTAGTGAGTCAAGGAATCGGGAGATATTTGAGAGGGTGGCAAGAAAGTGCTATTATCCTACAAACAACTTGATTGAAAACCTCATCAGGAGAACCGACGGCAAATTCAGGGTCTCATATAGCATTACGGGCACATTCATCGAGCAGTGCCTGAAATACGACCCCGGGGTCCTCGAAAGCTTCAGGAACCTTTTTGATACGGGCTGCGTCGACATATTGGACGAGACCTATTACCATTCTCTTGCATTCCTAGTCTCGCCTCGCGAATTCCGTGAGCAGGTGGCTGCACACAGGGATTTGATTTATGAGCACTTTGGGCATAAGCCTAGGGTATTCAGGAACACCGAAGCCATGTACAGCAATGATTTGGCTAAGGAGGTGGAGCGCATGGGCTACGACGCGGTGCTCGCTGAAGGCTGGGATTATTATCTCGGCTGGAGAAGCCCCAATTATGTCTACCGCCCGGCAGGCTGCGAAAGGCTCAAGCTTCTTATGAGGAACTACAAGCTCTCCGACGATGTCTCATTCAGGTTTTCGACATCGGGATGGAAAGAATACCCCTTAACCGCAGACAAGTATGCATACTGGCTCTCAAGAAATGAAGGGCAAATCATAAACCTCTTCATGGATTATGAGACATTTGGCGAACACCAGTGGGAGTCAACCGGCATATTCAAATTCCTTGAGCATCTTCCCATTGAAGTGGCAAAGTACCCACATCTGGATTTCATGACTACTACTGAGGTCGCCGATGCATATGCCCCTGTCGCAGAAATAGACGTGCCCTATCTTTCCTCATGGGCCGATGTTGACCGCGACCTGACTGCATGGCTGGGCAATGAGATGCAGCAGGATGCATTCCACAAAGTCAAGGAGCTGGAAGATGCGATAAGGAATTCAGGCGATGAAGAGCTACTCTCCATCTGGAGAGGCCTTCAGACCTCTGATCATTTCTACTACATGTGCACCAAGTGGTTCGCCGATGGGGACATACACAAGTATTTCAACAGCTATGAGAACCCATACGACGCATTCACTAATTTCATGAACGTCTTGTCGGATTTCCAAGATCGCATCGCCGCTTCAAAAAACACACTAGAACAAATGAAGAATTAGTTCGCCCTTTCCGACGATTTCTCAAGTGCTAGTTTATAGGCATCGAGGTAATTCTTTATAAGCTTCTTCCAGTCTGCTCTCTCTGAAAGCCGTTTTGCCTCTATCTTTTTCGAGACCCTGGCCTTGCGATCTGTATACAATATGAAATGCATATATTCCACCAATTGGCTTATCGCCTTTTCATCACCCTTCGCCTGGCGGTCAAGCACTTTAATAGCAGCTTTCTCACCTTTAGTGAACTCTTTTATGAACCTGCCGAATCCGGCCTCATCAGTAGTCACAGACGGCACACCCATAGCCGCACTTTCAATAGGCGTGTAGCCCCACGGCTCATAATATGACGGGAAAAGCCCTAAATGGCATGCCATTATAGACTCATTGTAGTTCAGGCCCAAAAGCCCGTCGGCACTTGAAAGATAAGCGGGGTAATAAATGACCTTGACGCGGTCGTCCTCTTTGTTATCAAGTCCCTTTTCAATGAGCTTTTTGAGGATTATGTCATCCTTGTTTTCTAAGTCCAATGCGCATATAGGTGGGTTTCCGCTCCGCTTCGCGCGCATCTTCAATATGGACTGCTTAAGGTCATAGAGGAAGTCGTCATCGAATATCTTCGTCTTTGTCGGCAGCTCACCCCGGCAAACCGACTCGATTATATGCTCTCGTATGTCGCTAATATTCATTTCTATCTCATTTTCCATGGAGTCGAAAAGTGCCATATTGTCAAGTACGTCTAGATTTCCCCCTTTTGTGGGCGCAGGCACCCAGAAGAACACCACCGCGGTCTTTCTTGAATGCTCTTTTTTCAGCCTTTCATTGAGCCTGCCAAGGGCTTCTATCAACATGTCGTAACCCTTATTGTGATACTCGTACCTGCCGGCAGTAAAAAAATAGAGGGTGTTCTCGGGGTCGACGTTGTAATACGGAGAAAAAAACGACAGCACAAAATGCTTCATCCTTCTCCTGTATTTCTTATGGTGTATGCTCAGTTCTTCCATAGACGGGTATTTGTCTATGGCCATCCCGTTCAGTGTCAGGACATCGGCACGCCTTCCCAATATGTACTCAGCCTCGTCCGCGGTTACTTCGCTAACTGTCGTGAACACATCGGCATTCTTAGCGCATGCCCTTTCAAGAGTATGTATCGCCTGTATGCCGTAGTCGGCAGACCTATCTGGCACAACTTTCTTTTTTTCCAGCCCTCTAGTGACTTCACCCACAAGATCCTCGCCGCGCTCGGCCATGCTCCTTCCCATAGTCGTGGCATGCGTAGTAAAAACCAGTCCCGCATTTACACCCCTCGACCTTAGGCCCAGCAAGCCAGCACCGCTCAGCCACTCATGGAACTGGCATACTACATTCCTTTTCCCGAAGCTGCTGTTTTTCAATATGTCATCAATCACCATGGCCACAGCTTCCCCCCATAAGACTGATCTATTGAACAATTCGCCCGAAACCAGCGAGTCGACGCCGAACTCCTCCCAAAGGCGCGTCTTTATCTCATTTGTTTTGCTTGCCATGCCGGAAGGGTCTATAAGTATGCATTTTGAGCGGTCTCCCTTGCTCCAACGGCCGAAAACGCACTTTATTCCCTCGGCTTCCAGGCGGTGGAAGTTTTCATGTAATGGATGCTCTGCTACATATTCAAAGTCGGCAGATGCATGTTCCGGGTCGTACATTCCTATGGCATAATAATCGCGGAAGTTTTTGTTCATGTAGGGCGCCTTCGAGGACAGGACAGCATATATGCCGCCTACCTTCCTTGCAACCTCATTCGAAACCTCAAAGACAGTGCATTCCATTTTGGGTGTTTAAGGCCGTATAATTATTGTCCAGAGCTATATTAATCCCTAGTCAAATAAAAGGGAGTGCTCGTGCAGCACTCGCAAGACTTCTGCGACGCTCCAGGCCTGGCTTATGCAGCCTTCGGGCTCATGCGGCTCATCGCCGTCAAAGTCCTCGCTTATGCTGCCTATACAGGCTTCATCAAGATGCTTTTCAAGCAAGGCTTTGATGAATCGCCCAAGCGGCCTTTCTGGATAAGCCCTAGAATATGCGTCTATGAATGGCCCTAAAAGCCAAGGCCACACGTCTCCCTGGTGATAGGCCAAGTCCCTTGATTTGTGGTCTCCGCTCGCCCTGCCCCTATATCTGTTATCTGATGGGCTAAGAGTCCTTAATCCGTAGGGCACGAGAAGCTCTTGTTCGGTCTTCTTCACAACAGCTTTCCATCGCTTCTCATCCAGAACCGGGAAGGGCATGGATATTGAAAGAAGGGCATTCGGCCTCACTGAGCTGTCTTCAGGATCTATTCCATCCAACAGCCCATCCCTCCAGAATCTTTTATTGAAAGACTCTTTGCACTCTCCAGCGAGACTCATATACTCATCCTTCTTGCCTAGCTTCTTTGCAATGCTTGATGCCACCATAAGGGCGTTGAACCAGAGGGCCTGCATTTCCACGGGCTTGCCGTTTCTCAATGTGACTGGCACGCCGTCCACAATTGCATCCATCCATGTCTCCGGTCTCCCAGACTCCAGCGAGAGCAGTCCGCGTTCACAATGTTTTTTGTATTCAGATATAATACCTTTAAGCGTCGGCCACGCGGATTTTGCAAAACTGTAGTCTCCTGTTTCCTTTAGGTATTTCCAAAGCGCCCAAAATATCCACAACGAGGCGTCGGCTGAATTGTAACAGGGGCCGGCCAGGGTGTTGGGAACCCTGCCTTGTGAAACCACTGACAGAAGATTCTCCATAATATTTTTAGCTTCACCATACCTTCCGGTGGCAAGGCAGAGCCCCGGCAGCGATATGAGCGAGTCCCTCCCCCAAACCCCGAACCAGGGATATCCTGCGATGATAGCCTTTTTCTTGCCTGAGGTGATTATGAAATCATCAGATGCCGAGACCAATCTAGATATTCTCTCGTCTTTTGCAAGACCCGAGTTTTTGTAAAAGCCGTCCACGATTGTATTCTTCCGATTTAACTCGCTTCTTATCATCTCTTCAGGCGCTTTCATCAAGTGCTTGCATATCGCTTTGGACTCCCGCATCGAACTGCCGGAAGAAATCGCAAGGTAAAGGGGCTTAGTGGGGGTAAGGTGCCCCGAAACATTCGCGCCAACAAAGATATCCTCAATGAAGTCATATCCTCGCTCTTCCTCTTTTCTGTAATAAACCCCGCGCCTAAGCGCATCACCGCCCGGAGCAGAGATTTTACCGTCGCTTGCAGCGATGGAGATGACGGGCGGATTTTCATGCGTGGGGACTATTGTTGCAATGCCCCCCTGCAGCGAAAAGCTGAAATCCCACAATGGTTCCCTTAGAACCCAATTGTGGTCCCTGCTTGTTGCGAGAATGCTGGCGCCCAAACTAATTGGGAGAGTCGCCGAATACTTAACAAGCACGGCATTCATTCCGTGGGGCAAAAAAACCTCTTTTTTTAGGCATGATTTGCCCACTTTATACTCAAAGCAAGGATGGCCATAAAATGAAAAGCGCTCAGGCAAGAGCGATTGGG
>CAYMNU010000025.1:0-2948 GCA_964391885.1 uncultured archaeon
GAAAGAGGCAAAAGAGAAGATAAAATCCCAGAAGTGGAAGATGTATGAGATAAGCGGAGACTCTGCAAAAGCCAAGAAGAGCTGCCCGAAGTGCGGCCCTGGGGTATTCCTGGCCGACCACAAGGACCGTATGGCGTGCGGAAGGTGCGGTTATATGGTCAAGAAAGAGAAGAAGCCTGAAGAAAAGGCTTAAGCGTAGTAATACTCGCCCCTGTTTCTCTGCTCCTTGTCCCTCTGGGACAAGGGCTTGTTTGCCCTGGGCCGCTTGGTCTCTTCGTCGCGCCTGAAGCTTATGTCCATTCCCGCGAGGAACTGGTTCATGCCTTCGCGCATGTCCATTGGCTTCGCAGCGCTTCCCGATTCCCCAGGGATTCCTGAGAACACCATTATGTTATCCGAGATATAATCCACAAATCCTATATCGTGGTCTATCACTACGGCGCTCTTCTTCTCGTTCTCCATCTTCTTGCGTATTATCTTCGCAGCCATAAGCCTCTGCTCCACGTCCAGATACGCCGAAGGCTCGTCCAGGAAGTAAATGTCAGCGTCGCGCGAGAGGCACTCTGCGATTGCGAGCCTTTGCAGCTCCCCCCCGCTCAACTCATCGGCATTATGGTCCAACAAAGGTTCTAGTTCGAGAGGCTCTAGGATAGAGGTCTTATAATGGGACTTATATAAATCCTGGGTGACTGACTGGAGCACTTCCCTCACTGTTTTCTTAATGGGTGTGAGGTACTGGGGCTTGTATGAGATTTTTAATCCAATGCTTATTTCCTCTCCGTCGTTCTTTTCCTCGCCCACAATTATCCTCATGAATGTGGTCTTGCCTGTGGCATTGGGTCCAAGGATGCCCACCACCGAGCCCCGGTAAATAGCGCCCTTCTCAGCGTTCAACTTGAAGCCCTCGTAGTTCTTGACTATTTCAGGGTATTCGCAGAGCAGGTCCTCGCTCTTGAATTTCTTGCTGCCCGTGACTTCATACTCGATTGCCGAGGGCCTTATTCTGACATTCTCGCTCCTCAGCTTGCCCGAGAGGTATTCATTGATGCCGACGCGCGTGCCTTTCAGCTGCGAGAGAATGCCGAAGGCGGATTTCTGCCCATAGGCGATATGAATGTGGTCTGAAAGATAGTCCAGGACAATTAGATCGTGCTCCACGGCGATGACGGATTTTCCGCTTTCCGCCACTTTCCTCAGGGTCCGCGCCATCTTAAGCCTCTGCGAGATGTCCAGGAAAGAGCTGGGCTCGTCAAAGAAGTACAGGTCCACGTCGCGCAGCAGGGCGATTGCAATAGCAAGTCTCTGCAGCTCGCCTCCGCTCAGGTCTTTGACCTTGCGGCTTAAGAGGGGCGAGAGTTCCATGGTTTCCGCGATTTCCGTGTAATTATTAGAGGCCTTGGACAGGGCGTTTTTTACCGTGCCGCCTATCTTTGACAACGCGTCGACATATTGGGGCTTATAGACTGCCTTTGCTTTCCCGCTTGCCAGGTCTTGCAAATACGTCTGGACCTCGCTCCCGCGATAGCTCTCGATTATGTCGCCCCAGGCGAGGTCTTCGCCCAATCTCCCTAAATTGGGCTTGAGCTGCCCGCTGAGTATCTTGACGGCAGTGCTCTTGCCTATGCCGTTGACGCCGAGTATGCCCACTACGCTGCCGCTGCGCGGGACTGGCAGCCCGTAGAGCCTGAAGCCGTTTTTGCCGTACTGGTTGGTAAGCGTGCCCGTTTCCTCAGGGGTGTTGGTTATTATTATCGCGTCGAAGGGGCACTTATTGACGCAAATTCCGCAGCCGACGCAGAGTTCCTCGACTATAATAGGTTTCTTGTCCAGTTCATCCACTACTATGGTCTCGTCCCCGCTCCGCACCCTTGGGCACATCCTTTGGCAGAGAAGGCCGCAGATATCCGGCCTGCACCTGCTCTTGTCAAGAACTGCTATTCTCATTTTCTAAAAACCATTTCCAGGCGGGCACTACGGAAATAGATTTCCCTCCTGATTTTATTTTCTCCTCCTGGTCAAAGGTAATAATCAAGCCCGAGTCAAGCTTCAGCTCGTTCATAGCCTCAAGCAGCCCTCCAATCTCGCGGTCGCGGTTGCTTGAGTTAAGCTCATAACACGCCTGTATTGCAGCAATATATGGCTTTGTAACAACGAAGTCGCATTCCCTCTTCCCCTCAAAATAATATGTCTCCATGCTCCTGCGCCGCAACTCCACCAGGACTTGGTTTTCCAGAAGCTTTCCCTTGTCCGGGGACATCGATAGTGTCACAGCCTTATAAAATGCGGGATCCATTATATACATTTTCCTCGGGGCGTCCAGCTGTTCCTTGACCGAGAAACCAAACCTTCGCAATTCATAGAACAAATAAGCATTTGAGAGGTGGGAAACATATTCCTTTACAGTCACGGCATTGGATAGGCCGAGGGGCTTTTTAAGGGAATTGTAAGTCACTTTTGAGGCTACAGACGACATCAAAAGGTTTACAAGCTCTCTCAATGTGTCATGCTTTCTTATACCGTAACGGGTTATCACGTCCCTATATAATATGTTCTCATATATGGCCCTTACGTGCTCTGGGTCCCCCGTGGCCATATATTCTGGCAGGCTACCAGATGAAAGGTAGTCGGCAAGCTGCTTTTTAAGCGATGCCTTACCTTCTGCCATATATCGAGCGGTCTTGTTTTCGCTGAATCCCTTCATCTTGAGGTATTCGCCAAACGAGAAAGGGAAGACCTCAAACTGCTTGTACCTTCCAGTAAGCTTTGTGCCGAACTCCGCACTCAAAAGCGAGGCGTTAGAGCCCGTAAGAATCACCTTTTTGCCGTCGTCCTGGAGGCGCCTTACAAATGCCTCAAAGCGGCCTATTACCTGAACCTCATCGAAGAAGTAGGTTTCCGAAGGTCCATAAGCCTCAATCAGCATCTCATTGAGGTCCTCGAATTCGCTT
>CAYMNU010000026.1:0-1850 GCA_964391885.1 uncultured archaeon
GCGGGAAAGAACCTTAGGTGGAAAGTCATCTGGTTGGTCTTCGTGTAACTTGGAAGAAGCTTTTCTATCTTTTCAGCTTCGGCATAATTATGCGCCAAGGGCTTGTCGCAGTAAATATGTTTTTTCGCCTTTATTGCTTCGAGGATGTGGCTGAAATGAAAGATGTTCGGAGAACATATGTTTATTATGTCAATTTGCGGATGATTTATAATTTCCTTGTAATCGGACGACGCGAGTTTGAAGCCAAACCTTTCTTTAGCCTTTTGTGCTGTTTCTTCCCGCGAGGTGCATACCCCGTAAAGCTCCGTTTTTACCGGGGGCGGATAGTGGAAGTAATTCATATTATGGTAACCGAACGCGTGCACTTTCCCTATGAAGCCGAAACCTATTATTCCCACTTTCAAGGATTTGTCCATAATTGTCTTTATAATATAATTTACGATTAATTGAAAAAGAGAAAAATTTGAATTTCAAGGCGATTATAGCGTTGAACAGGCACCAAGTCAATACAAACAAGAATATGAAATGGAAATGGGAAGAAAGATCGTAACCCCCCTGTGAGATTGAGGAAGTTAGTTTGCATGGGTGGGAAGAGGCACAAAAGCCTGAAGGAGTTGTTGATAAGTGAAGATTAATATAACAGCAGCCGGGAGGGGGGGGCGCGGGGGGGGGACCTGTTGATAGAGGTTATAACTGTGGATAAACCGGACCAGGAGCAAAAAAAGATGGACACATGAGCCTTAACGGCTAAAATGATTCCCAAAAATCTTGGCAAAGAGAAAGGGGATCACCATGTGTCCAATACCATATTACACGCTCATGAGAAAAAGTAAAGACAAGAAATACCTCAGGCTGCAGATTGTTCAGCATGCCCGAAGCCGCGGCATAAAGGACGCGGCAAGGGTTTTCAGTACCCAAAGAAATACCGTGCGCAAATGGCTGAGAAGATATGAGCTTTACGGCTATGCCGGCCTGGAGGACCTTTCCAGGCGGCCCAAGCATTCCCCCTGCGCCACATCTCCTGAGGCCCGTAAAGAGCTTGTTAAACTTAAAAAGAAGTATAAGAGAATAGGAGCCGAGCAGATAAAGGCCATAGAGGATGTCCCTGTAAGCGCTAAAACCATGAGGAAAATCTGGAGAGAGGAAGGAATTTCATCCAGGAAGCGCAGAAAGAAACATGTCACAAAGCAGAATCTGCGAGAGGTGAAAAAGGGATGGAGGCTTTTCCGGCAGGTGGATGAGGACACAAAGGATTTAATCGATATACCTGAATACTGGCCCCAGATGAAGAAAAATAATCTGCCTAAAGTCCAGTATACGGCAAGGGATGTAACCTCAGGCATGACATTCCTTGGTTTTGCTGATGAAAGATCGTTGACTTATGCCACACTATTTGCTGAATACCTGAACGAGAAACTCAGCGCCTGCGGGATAGATTTGTCCGGCACAATCCGGCAAACGGATAACGGCTCGGAGTATGTGGGCAGCTGGCAGGCGAAGGAGCCGAGCGCTTACACAAAGGCTGTCGAAAAAATTTCAGGGCAGACCCATTTCACGATAATTCCGGGAGCCCACAGGTTCCAATCGGATGTTGAGACGCTGCACAATCTGATCGAGATAGAGTTTTTTGAAGTAGAAGAGTTCAAGGACAAGCGTGACTTCTTAAGCAAAGCCTGCTCATACCAGTTGTTCTTTAACCTTCTGCGGCCCAATACCTATAAGGAGAATAAAACTCCATGGCAGATTGCGAAAGAAAAAGAGCCGGGGTTATCTATAGAAGTTGCAAAGATTAAGCCGGTTATGCTTGGGGATCTGCTGGCAGAAAAAATGAAGGCCATAAGAATTGATTT
>CAYMNU010000027.1:0-4783 GCA_964391885.1 uncultured archaeon
CAAGTGCCGAGTCGGCATACACCATTTAAGGATTCACAATCATATTCTAAAGCAGGCATACAATGGCAGCAGCCGTCATCCCCTAATACGCATTTGCCCGGCTCCGCACTGCTTGACAGTTCACAGGTACCACCGCATCTGGGTGAATCGCCGCACTCGTCCTCGCAATCTCTATCATCACAAGGGGGGCATTCCGGACAATCAACAGGGCAATTGCAATCGGGGTCATCACAATCAATCAAACCATCGCCGTCATTGTCTATGCCGTCGCCGCAGTCTGTTTCAAAACAAACGCAATAGAATCCGTCGCCACTGGGATAATCACATACCAGCTCGCCGCTTGAGTATTCATTATATTCTTTGCCTTCAGATGTCTCAGATGTTATGCTTATGCCGCTTCCGCAGTCTATCGGGCAGCTGCCCGCCGTCTCGCCGCTCTCGCACAAGCCATTGCCGCAGCAGTTGTCGATTGTCTGGACTACGCAAGAGCCGCTCACGCATAGGCGTGTCTGGCAGAGTCCAGCGGGCCCTGAACATGCCAGCTTCGGGCCATCTAATGGCTCATTGATGCATTTGCCGGAATCGATATAATCAAGGGTGCAGGGATTGTCGTCCGCGCATCCCGCACTCGCCATGCCAGTGGGCGATGCCAATAAGCCTGCAGCCATAAGCAGCAAGAGCACTACAATCAGCACGCAGAGGGCGAGTATCGCAAAAAGGAATATTTTGTTCCCGCCTTCCGAGTCAAGTTCAGGATTAGTCCGATTTTGGGGGTTTTCTTCGGCCATTTTAATGAGTGAAGGTTATACTAATGGAATAGGTAATAAAAATAAGATGATTTTGTGATTACAAGACAGGAGCATATCCAGGACCGCAAGCTTCGACAAAGTCGAAGCTGCGCACAACTTCATAAAATGAAGTTCGTGTTCAGTCCGGGGACTGTAAGATAATACTGTCTTGTAATCGCACGATTTCATCGTGCGAGACTGGCAAAGTCTTTTCGACTTTGCCATGTAAGTTACATACCCCATGCTTCAGCTTGGGGTATGTTGATTTCTGATGAAAGACTTTAAAGAGAGATCTCGAGCACTATTGGGCAGTGGTCCGAGCCCATGACTGAGTTCTCATGGTAAACCCGCTTCACCTTCCCCATCAAGTCGGGTGTTAAGAGAAAGTAATCCAGCCTCCAACCCACGTTGCGCTGCCGCGCCGCAGAGCGCATCGACCACCATGTATATTCCACGTCGTTTGGGTGGAAATGCCGCCACGCATCGATGTAGCCGTTTTCCATGAGCTCGCCCAGCTTCGCCCTCTCGACAGGCAAAAAGCCTATGCTGTCCTCATTCTCTTTGGGGCGGGCGATGTCCCTCTCAGTATGTGCAATGTTGAAGTCGCCCGTGAGGATTATGCTTTTCCCCGAGCCTCGAAGAGTGTTTGCGTATTTGATTAAATCATCGTAGAATTTCAGCTTGTAGGAAAGCATTTCCGTTCCATCAGCTCGCGTGCCGCCGTTGGGGAAATAAATGTTGAGCAATGTGAATCCTGGAAACTCAGTCTCCACCACGCGGCCGTGTTCGGAGAACTCCGGCACTTCAAATTTGTTGTTCCATGAGAGCGGGTCTTCTCTGGAAAGCGTCAGCGTGCCCGCGTAGCCAGGCCTTGTGCCAGCGTGCCAATAAGCATGATAGCCCTGCAAATGGCCTATATCGGCAGGTATATTATCTCGCATGGCCTTGGTCTCCTGGAGGCATACTATATCGGCGTTTTCCTTTTGTAGCCAGTCGCTGAAGCCCTTTTTCATGGCGGAGCGGATGCCATTGACGTTCCAGGATGCGATTTTCATCGTGGGTTTTTTTGGGTTAATAAGGGATAAATGAAATCTGGCAATGCGACATTTTCTCATAAAAAGACAGTTTGGATTTTTTCTTTTCACTTATGTTGAATAGGTCGTCCAGACCCATCCACATAGTGAACCAGCTTGCGGGCTGTAGCACTATCAGTATGGCCGCAACAGGCAGGTTGCGGTCATGGAAAGAGAGATATGCGGCAAGCGCGCCGATTGATGCGCCCGCCAGAAGCTTCTTTACGCCCATGACGCGGGACTTCCTTATCTCGCTTTTTACATCACGGAAATTGCGTTGGAAGTATCCGCGAAGCCTTCGCTTAATCATAGCCTCGGTGCTTGTGTTACGCAGCTTCTTTGGTATGAGGAACCTGAGCTCAAGATGCTCGGAATCCTTGTCACGGCTGGCTTTTTTAGACTCCAGCAGGAAATCCTCGGAGAGGCTCCTATGCGCATAGGGGCGCGGGTCGAAGTCAGAGAAAATGTCGTCGTAATTGTCGAGTATCAGGCTTATCTCCGAGATGTCGAGAATCTTTTTCTTCGAACCTTTGGAAACCGCCTCCAAGCCCTTTATGGACTGCAAAAGCTCGTCTGCGCCGCTTTCGGATTTGCTCTTGGTAGAAGCCTTCTCAGTCATGTGCTATATTATGAATAGAGACTAAAAAGGGGTCCCAGTCTCGTGTCATGCCTAGGAATGATGTTTGTTCCGAGAGTTTAAGAGAATATAAGTAAACGCTTTTTATGTGTAGACACATAAATATGGTATGGCCAATTTGACGCTCTCGGTCCCTGAACAGCTGCATAAGCGCATGCAAAACTACAATGAAATTAAATGGAGCATCGTGGTCAGGAACACTATTGAGAAAAGGCTGGATGATTTGGAGATGATGGACAAACTTGCTGCTAAAGTCAATTTAAGCAAAGAAGATGCAGATGAAATAGCCAAGTTGATAAAAGCAGATGTAGCTAAAGAATTATATAATGAACATAATTCTGGATGCTAATGTTTTGATGTCCGCTCTGATAAAAGACTCGTATACTCGTGAGTTTATAAGCAAGTTAGACCACAATTTTTTTATGCCAGAGACCGTATTTGAAACCCTATTGAAGTATCGTGGGCTTATCTTAAAGAAAACGAATGCAAATCCCAAGGATCTTGATTCATTAATAAAGAGGCTAGTTGGGTTTGTTAAAGTTATAAAGCAGAATGAATATGAGGGCAAGCTGCAGATTGCTGAAAAGACCATGAGGGGTATCGATATTGAGGATTCTGTATTTGTAGCCTGTGCATTAGTAGTTTCAGACGCTGTAATCTGGAGCGACGACAAGCATCTGAAGAAACAGAATCTTGTCGGGGTTTACACTACAAAGGAGATTCTTAGATTAAGATTATGAACCTGAGTAAATCCGAGCTAAGTGTTGATGGGGGTTTTGCGAAAATTAGGTAGAGTAAAGTCTGCGAAAGATTTAGCGATAAAACGGGGATACTAAGCTAAGTTAATTTTTCTGTTTTCAGTTTCGTTCCAAATAATTAAAAGAATTAGAAGGAAAAATTAAGCTGGAATCATTGAATAATCAGTCCATGAACTAGCCAGTAACGGTTCTCTCTTACTTGTGGGAAGTAATGGCACCTGGACCATTTGAGGTGCTTGGCCTACTGCAGCGAATAAGAATTTAACATATAATGCATTAGGGGTTGCTTCTGTCTTAACCTTAGCATACTCTAAGGATGCTAACAACCTCTTGGGGATGCCTAATGCCTGTGAAGCATTGAGTATCTCTATGCCAACCAAACTGTCTTTATTGTCTACATCCAATATGAAGTCGGCTATCTCTATGCTGTACTTGCTCGGCTTCCCTTTGGTGAAGAAGAGTATGTCGTCTTCCGAATTGTAACTCACACTCTTTTCTGCCTCTTTTGCATCAATTTCTGGCATTTTCGACTTGTTTTATAGGCAGTAACTATTATGATTTCATCCTTAAAAATCTTGTAAATCATATGAAGATCGTAATTCTTGTTTATGTCATAGACTGCCTTGTATTTTGATCTATTTTCCGTCTTTTCTTGCAACTTAGCAGCTACAAGTTTATCGAGCTTATTCTTTGAATAATCTAAAAGACAATCTTTTGAGAGGTAGGGGCGCAATATGAACTTTTTGGAGAAGTCTTCGCCAAGGGCTATTTTTTCCTGTGGAAAGTCCTTCAATAGTTTCCTTAAATCCTCCAAATCACCCATGTTTAGTTAGTTGGTTGGAGGCTAAAAATAGGTTTTCTGCCCGCGATTCACAAAGTGAATCGGGGCGCGAAGGACCTTTGGTTCTTGTGCACAGGAACCGAAGGTTCCTCGTGCACAGGTTCACTTGCCGTGAACCTCGTGTTTTCGGTTTCGAGTCCCGAACTTCACTTCCAGTGAAGTTGGGCACAGGTTCGCTTTGCGAACCTAGTGTCTGCCGTCGGCGCGAGGTTCATTTGAAAAATGAACCTGCGCATCGGTTCACTTCGTGAACCGATTGCCTCATTAAGAAAACTGAGAACCCGAAACACGAACTTCGTCGGGGATGAAGTTATGCGCGAACTTGCCACCAAGCAAGTTGCGCGCAAGGTCCTGTCGGACCTTCGCGCCCAAGTTCACGAAGTGAACTTTGGGCTGAAGACTGCTTTCGAAGAAAGCTTGAGTGCGGCCGCCGTCGAAAGCGTCAGCTTGCGGCACAGTTCACTGAAAGTGAACTGAAGGCCGCACCGCTGCTAACCCAAGAAAAAGTAAGGTGCGGCCGCCGGGATTCGGCCCCGGGCTACCGGCTTGGCAAGCCGATGTCATACCAGGCTAGACTACGGCCGCAGAAGCCGTATTCCGCATGTTTTCAACATGCGAAAAGCGGATAGTTAGAACCAATACCTATAAAAAATCGTTGTGTTGATTGCGCAAACCTGTTTTATCTC
>CAYMNU010000028.1:0-18451 GCA_964391885.1 uncultured archaeon
AAATTTGATATGGAGAAATATTTTGATGCGGTGGTTACCGGCGAGGACGTTACTCGCTCGAAGCCTGCTCCAGACATATTCCTCGAGGCAGCAAGGCGATTGGGTGTGGAGCCAGAAGACTGTATAGTAGTAGAGGACGCCGCCCACGGCATCTCAGGGACAAAGGCCGCAGGGATGTTTGCCCTTGCAGTCAAGACGGGAATGGCTTCTGAAGAGGAGTTGCTAGACGCGGGCGCCGACCTGGTCATACGCGACCTAATGGACTTTGACTACGATATTTTAAACTAATCGCTCAAACTAAGCGACTGAGTTAAAATGCTGGCCAAGAGATTCGTTCCGGACATGGAGAAGAAGTGGCAGGAACAGTGGAAGCAGGACGGCATTTACAGGTTTGACTTAAGCAGCAGCAAGCCTGTTTATTCCATGGATACCCCGCCTCCGTTCACGTCGGGCAGCCTTCACATGGGCCACGTTTACAACCACACGTGGATTGATATTATCGCCCGCTATAAGCGAATGACAGGGCATAGTGTTCTGTTGCCACAGGGCTTCGACTGCCACGGCCTTCCGACTGAGCTGGCAGTCGAGAAGAAGATGGGCATTAAAAAGCAGGATCGGGAAGCATTTATAAGGGCGTGCACCGAGTGGACTGAAAAAGCGGTCGCGCGCATGAAAGAACAATTTAATTCACTTGGTTATAGCACTGACTGGGAGCATTCGTATAGGACTATGGATGATGCTTATAAGAAGAGAGTCCAAAAGAGCCTGCTCATGTTCTACGAAAAGGGTAAGTTATTTAGGGAAAAGCATCCAATACTCTGGTGCTGGAAGTGCGGGACTGCGCTTGCGAAAGCGGAGGTAGGTTACGTCGAAATGCCCGGGAAGCTGTATTACATTGATCTGGATGTAACTGGAGGGCACAAGATAACCATTGCGACAACGCGCCCCGAGATGATGCCTGCATGCGTCGCAGTCATCGTGCATCCTGAAGACCCCCGTTATAAAAGCTTTATCGGAAAGGAGGCTATTATGCCCATATTCAATCAAAGTGTCCCAATAATTGCCGATGAAGACGTAGACATGGATTTTGGGACCGGAGTAGTTTACCTTTGCACCTTCGGCGACGAGCAGGACATACGCTGGCAAAAGAAATATAAACTGCCAGTCATAGAGGCGATACAGCCCAATGGCAGGATGAGCGGTTTTGCAGGCAAGTTCAAGGATATGCGCATGGTGGAAGCCAGGAAAGCCGTCACTGAAGAGCTTGCAATTATGGGCAAAATTCGCAAGGTCGAAGATTATCAGCACAACGTTTTATGCCACACCGAACGAGGCTCGTGTAATAATCCAATTGAGCTTCTTCCGATGAAGCAATGGTTCATCAGGGTTAAAGATTCGCTGGATGAAATCAAGAGAGCGGCGAGAGGTATGAACTGGTACCCTGGATACATGCTCGGGCGCCTTGAAGATTGGACCGAGTCCATGGACTGGGACTGGATAATCTCCAGGCAAAGAGTCTTTGGAACGCCCATACCTTTCTGGACATGCGAATGCGGCAAGGTTATAGCGGCAAGCGTTGAAGATTTGCCTGTCGACCCTAGGGAGTCTGTGGAAAAGTGCCCGAAGTGCGGAGGCGACGCAATGGGTGAGAGGGATGTTTGCGACTGCTGGGTCGATTCGTCAGTTAGCCCGCTTGCAGTCAGCAAGTGGGGCGAAGACGAAGAATTTTTCGGCAAGGTTTACCCGGCATCGTTGCGCCCGCAGGGTTATGAGATTATCAGAACATGGACTTTCTACACGATTTTCAGGAACCTTGTGTTAACCGGCAAGCCGTGCTTCATGGACTTGATGATTAACGGCATGGTTGGTGGCCCCGACGGCAAGAAGATGAGCAAATCGCTGGGGAACGTCATCGAACCGGAGGATGTTTTGAAAAAATATCCGGCAGATGCCATCCGACAGTGGGCTGCGACAGGAAGCCTTGGTGAGGACTTCCCGTTTTCCTGGGACGAGTGCGAACACTCTGCAAAGTTCCTAACCAAATTATGGAACGTTTCGCGCTTCATTTCCAGCCACTTGGAGGATTACGACGGGCAAAAGCCGGAGCTTAGAATAACGGACAAGTGGATTCTCTCCAAGCTACAGAAAGTCACTGAATCCGCAAATACCAATTTTGAGAAGTATGTTTTCAACCTTCCAGTCCAGGAGATTAGAAGTTTTATCTGGCATGATTTGGCTGACTATTATCTGGAAATGGTCAAATACAGGTTGTACAAGCCCGAGGTTTACGGCGAGGAGTCGAGGAAGGCTGCGCAGTATACGCTTAATCATATACTGGAAGTCATTCTCAAGTTAATAGCCCCGGTGACACCGCACATCTCCGAGGAACTCTATGGCGAGTTATTTAAGAAAGGTTCAGTTCACCTTGAAGACTACCCCCAAAAGAATGCAAAGCTGCTTGATGAAGAGGCAGAGAAAGCAGGGGAAGCATTGATAGAGATAATCGATGCCGTAAGAAAATATAAGAGCGATAATAATCTTAGCCTGGGTGCAGATTTGGAGAAAGTCGTCATCGAGACTCCACAGGCAGAAACTGTCAAAGGGCTGGAAACAGACATCAAAGGAACAGGCAGAATCGCGAATTTGGAAATAAATGCAGGTAAGGAACTCAAGCTAAGCTTTTAAGGTAATCTGTTATTATCGGCGCGAGGGATACCTTGCTCAGTTCCCCTGGCAATGAATCTGTACAGAGAACTTCAAAATCCCCGAATATATCAGTCCCTTTAGCGAATATGCCGTGTACGCAGCCCATAGCGACGCTACGGGCACCCCGCCCCATTAGATGTTCCGCAGCTTTCTTCATCGTGCCCCCGGTAGAGATTATGTCATCGAGTATAACTATGTTTTTTCCCGTGACTTCAAGGTCTTTCGGCTGCATCTCCACGGTCTCGCCATCGATGCGATTTTTGATTAAGTAATCGTATTCAGATCCCACTGCTTCAGCGGCCGACCTGGCATAATCCTTGGAGCCCTCGTCTGGGGAGACAATCACAAGGTTCTCAGTATCCTCAAAATACTTGCCGAGAAGAGGGAATGCATCCAGGTTCATTACTGTTATGCCCATGAAATCCCTCTTTCCGCACTTATCAAGGAAATGTGCATTGAAGGTGATTATCCGATCCGCATAGTTATTGACAAGCTCGAGGACTGTTTTCGCGCTGATCGCTTCGCCCTCCTTGAATGCAGTATCCTGGCGCTGGTAGATCATGTGCGGCATGAATAGCAATATTTTCTTGCTTCGGTTGTCTTTGAGCGCTGAGAGAGTCAAAAGAAGTTCTACTAGGTCATCGTTGCTCTGCGTGGTGTAAATCAATGCAACTTCCTCACCTTTGACAGGCGTCAAAAGCCGGATATATATCTCACCGTCCGGAAAAACCTTCTTCTCTATCTTGCCTAATTGAACTCCAACTCCTGCGGCAACTTCTTGGGCAAGCGCTTCGGATTTTTGGTTTGAAAATACAATCATGCTAAATTAACCGGGGGTAAAAGAAAAACCCTTTTCATTTTTTGGTTTTTATACTTTTTGAAGCAAAGTAACTACTTGTAGGTGGTTACAATGTTCAATAAAATAATGGAAAGGGTGCAAAAAGACGGCTTTTACCAAACGAGGGAAGAATATTTGGAAGAGCTCGAGTGGAGCCAAGAGCTAGAAAGGCACTTGTACGATGAGTTGTATGAGTGTGTGGAGAGCAGCTCGGCAATGATCGAGGCGGCACTCAGCAAGATAAGCGCAGCCTAATCAAAGGATATCTGACAAAGGATATTAGATAAAAGATATTAAGTCTTTTTCTTTTGTTTTGCTTTTGCTTATAGTACCCACAGGGCATTCAATCACGTATTTTGCTGACAGCCTTGGGCGGAATATCCTGAAGGCCCACGGCTTTGCATTCTCCTGCAGGCTTACGACTCTCATTGCCTCGTTGACCCATATAACGTCTATCGCCTGCCTCATGAACCACATGTGAATAGATGAAGACTCTATGCCCGGCTTGGGGCTCACCAGGACGAGCGTCTGAGGCTTCTTCGCAAACATCAGTCCGCGCATCCGCGAGAGGAAGCTCCTGGCTTCCCTTGCGCCCTTCGAGATAATAGTCTTCCGGGTGGTATTGCTTATATTCACTTTTTCAGCTTGCCGAGCTTTGAGAGATGGGCATCGATTATCGCGTCCCTCTTTTTGATTTCGGCATCAATGTGGGCTAGAGTGAGTTTAGAACCAGGAGGAAGAGAGGAATAGACTATTTTCTCATCATGCCCCCATTTAGAAGGAGTTCTCCTCAAAACACCCAAAACAAGAGCCTCGCGCATATTGTAGAGGGCTTCTTTCTCTCCGGATGCCCGGAGTGCTTCCCTTTGGGTGTCCGGAAGCTTGGAAGCGAACTCGGCGAATCCACTGGTTTTGTTGAATGCTGCGGATAAGCTGCCCATGTCTTCGGGAGAATATGTCCTACGTTTCTTTGGGCGTCTTATCATCCTGATCGAGTAAAGGCTTATTTAACGATTAACACTTAAAATACCCAATGGAATCCTCCCCTTTAAAAGACTTCAGATGGCACAAGGGCATCACTGCATCAGAGCTGCTTGAGGGCATGGGCAGCCTGGGCTACCAGGCCAGCGAGCTGAAGAGGGCTGCGGAAATAATACTGAGTATGAAAAGGGAAAACGCCAAGATATTCCTCAGCTTTACATCCAATATGACCTCGTCCGGCCTCCGCGGGCTCTTCGCGCAGATGATAGAGAAGGGCTTCGCCGATGTGCTTGTCACAACAGTGGGTAGCATCGAAGAGGATTTCATAAAGTCAGAAGGTGGCAACTTTCTTTTGGGCAGCTATGATGAGGATGACAAGGACCTTTGCAGCAGGGGCATGAACCGTATAGGGAACATACTTGTTCCCTCCGAGAGCTACGAAGCTTTTGAAAAGAATCTAGTGCCGGCACTTGAAGAGATAATAAAACCGGGCTCGGCTATAACGCCTTCAGAGCTCATACGCGAGCTGGGAAAGCGCTGTGGGGATGAGAACTCTATTCTCGGGCAGGCTTACAAGAAAGGCGTGCCGATATATTGCCCGGCACTCACCGACGGAAGCTTCGGCTTCCAGCTACAGGAGCTGCGTAACAGGAGGGACTTTCAAATAGATATAGTGAAGGATATGAAGAACATCGCGCTTGAGGCCTCGCCCCAGGAGAGAATAGGTATTATATCGCTGGGCGGCGGTGTGGCAAAGCATCATGCACTGCTTGCCAACCTCACAAACGGGGGGGCTGATTATGCAGTTTACATAAGCACCGCTTCCGCATATTCCGGCTCGCTTTCGGGTGCCAGCGCCGAAGAAGCCAGGTCATGGGGCAAGGTCAAAGAATCCGGCGATGCTGCAACCGTGCACGGTGAAGCTACTTTACTGCTGCCGCTCCTCATGAGCTATGTATTCGAGAGATCAGGATGATAAGAATACCGGAAAATCTCCTTAGCCTCGAAGAGCCCTTC
This sequence comes from uncultured archaeon, assembly GCA_964391885.1. Taxonomy (GTDB): domain Archaea; phylum Altiarchaeota; class Altiarchaeia; order JAFGQM01; family JAFGQM01; genus CAYMNU01. The sequence continues at coordinate 5,543 of CAYMNU010000028.1, forward strand.
TTCGCCTGCTCAAGGGAATTGCTTAAGGAACAGGCAGGAAAACTCGCAAAGCTAGGTGCAGAGGTCTTCTACTCTGCAAAGACCAACCCAGAGTTAGAGATATTGAAGGAACTTCAGAAACTTGGTTTGGGTTTTTCTGTGTCGAGCCCTGATGAACTTCTTGCAGTAAGGGAAGTTGGCACCAGCCCTGAAAAGATATTCTATTATGAGAGGGGCTTGAATCGTATGAGGGCCAAGTGGGCTGAGAGAAAGGGCTGTGTGAACTTCATGGCAGATTGCGAGACTGCTTTCAGGAATGCTATGGATATAAGCGGCAGGGGTTCTGCTGTGCTGGCCAGATTAAAGGCCTTGCCTGGAGGGGAGTACTCGCGCGGTTACTCCCCGGGCATGGACCCAAAAACTGTCGGCATGCTCATGGATGAATGCAAGTCGCGGGAGATAAAGACTGGTGTCCTGCACCATGCAGGCTCCCAGCTAGAGAAGGCGGCTGTATGGGGACATAAGTTTGAGGAGCTCTCTTGTTTCAAAGATTTAGATGTCATAAACCTAGGAGGGGGAATACCTGTGCCCTATGATAAGGGATGCGATGAGGAAGTGCTCAAAGAGATCTCAGAAGGAATAAAAGGTCTTGATGCGGAACGCATAATAATCGAGCCGGGCAGGTTCATCGTAGGGCCGGCATGCAGCCTTGTCACAAAAGTCGCGCTTGTCGACGGGAATAGAGCGGTGTTGAACGCTTCGGTTTACAATACACACATAGATACGATAATAGCAGGCATGCTGCTTCCCTGCAGGTCTCTTGGAGCTGGGGAGATGAAAGAATACACCCTCCTCGGCTCTTCGCTCTGCGATCTGGACGTGTTCGCCCCTAAAATAGTGTTACCGGAACTAAGAGAGGGTGATTCTGTAATATTTGACTATGCGGGGGCTTATAATATTTCATCCGGCTTTGGCGCGTGCGGAAGGGTGCCAGGTACAGAAACCGTGAAAAGGAAGGATATGTCGCAGGAGATAAAGACACATATCGTAGATTAAGGTTTTTTTGCCGGTTTTTTCTTTTTGGCTACTGGGCTCTTCTTTTTGACTACTGACTCAACCAACTTCTCGATATCCTTATGCTCCTCTGATTTTTCTGGCGGCTTGCTTGCAGGCTTTTTTGGGGCTTCTGGGACTTCGTCATTTGGAGGGCTTGTTTTAACCTTGGCTTTTAGGTCATTTTCTATCTTTGACTCAAGAAGTCCTGACGGCTTTACATGGCCTTCGGACATGGCCTTTGCGACCCTTAGGTGATGCTGCGCCTCGTGGTACATGCACCTGTAACCGTATCCGGCGACAAGCGTAAACATTGCAATCGGTATGAGCGCCCATACAAAACAGCTAAGAGGCAGAGAACATACCGGGAGCAGGAGATATGAAAGAAGCTGCAGGGCGATTAGGTTGTATGAAATTTCGAGGACCTTTTTCTTGCGGCCGTGTTTTTGATTGCCCCAATATATGACAATCAGAAAAAGTATGAATGGTAAAAATGCTAGCAAAGCCGATGGGTCGAAAGATGCAGGCTGCGCAGAGCTGAAGGGTAATGAGTCAGAGGCAAGAAATACCGATGAATTCATTTTATCCTTAATTCTTCATGCTCTCAAGGTCTCTTAAAAGGTCGTCGACTGTTTTTTCGTGCTTTTCCAGCTTCTCTTTGGGGCTATCTTCGCTGTCATCGTCGCCCTCAGGCTCTTCTTCGGGGGTGGTATCATCCTCGTGCACAGTAGATTGATCAATGATTGATCGCTTCGGAGATGCATTGGATTCAGAATGCTGTTCTTTTAGCTGTGAAAGCGCTTCCCGGTGGTGGGGCTCTATTTCAAGGCTGTCGAACTCGCCCAGTATCGCTGAAAGCTGGTCGGCAACATGATCTGTCACTACTGCGACTATTTCAGAGTTCTGGGCTTCCTTCTTATCTACGAGATCTTTCAGTATCCTTACAAGCTCATTGAGGCCCTGCAGGCGCCCTATGACATAATTGAGGTCTTTCATCTTGGGTCAATAACGGGTAAATTAAACATGTCTTTGAATATAAATGCCTCGGCACCCCTCAATACCTCATTCTGGCAACCATGGGCTCGAGTATTTCCATAGTATTCTCAGGCGGGTATGCGAAATACACGACAGAACCGGCCGACCCGGGATTGTCATTGACAATTATTGCAGGGTATGTTTCCCCCACTAAATTTATGTTTGCGAGTAGTGATGTAGAGTACTCATTGCGTACTGAACTTATGGTATATGTGTTATTGATAATGAAACTCCTCTTTAGTCCTGCAACGACCCAATGCGAATTATCGACTATCTCAAGCTCTGGCGCCTCTACTGGCACATTCTTTACGAAGTCCACGCCCATTAGGCGAGTGAGGTCAATCTCGGTCTGCTCTGAGCTTCCAGGAAGGAACTTACATGTAGAGTTGGAACCATAAGTCTTGCAGTCGCAGCTCGCGAGTGTAACTTCGTCTATGCACACTATGCCGCGCCTCCAGCCACTCTGGTTAGCTATTATTCGCCCGTCATACTCTACGAGCCCTATTGTACCAGCATCGCCCACCCAGATTATATTGCCGCCGCCCTTGACGTAGTCATCTAGATTTATCAACTTGTCCTTGTCGAGCCTTTTGTTGTCTATGACTATGACAAGCCCGTATTCCTTGAGCTTGTTGCCAAGGCCTGCAGTGAACTTGCGGACATCAAGGTCTTCGGAGTAGAAAATAAGATTGCTTGAGAGCCTATCCCGAAGAGTGACCCAGTCGCCTATCGAGTCATCGCCGTAGAGTATAAGCACCCTCGGCACTCCGAAAATGCGCTCATACATCTCCATAAGCCAATCACCCATGACCGGAAGGTCGCGGAGATAGACAAAATTAAAGTACTGCAAAACCAGCAGAAACCCCACAATCAAGAATACCACTACCACCATATTAACAATAAGCTTGGCCTGCTGCTGGCTCTTGTCTACCGGGGGTGGAGGGTACATGTTTAAATTATGTGGAAGAGCTTAAAAACAAAGCTTGAGAACAAAAAAGGATAGAAATGAGGAAAGTAGAAATGATTGGGGATTTGAAATCATGCTTCGCCAATATCCGAAAGAGCTTTCCTGAGCAACTTCCGCGGTGCATATCCGCGGTTGGTGAAGCGAGTGAATACCATACTTTCTGGCACCTTGCCATCTATTAAAGGCCGCTCAATATGTTCCCTCATCTGTGAAATCATGCTTGAAGGAGTATGTTTAATCCCCTTGCTGTCTGTTATGGGTCCATGTTTGCGGATTTCATTATACAACTGCCCAAATCGCTCACGTATGAGGTCTTCCCGTGCTGCTTGTATGGACCCGGAATCAAAGCCTGGAGAAGTAACTGCTTCGGATTCCTCGTGAACCGTGATAACATTTCCGAACTGCCTATGCTTTTCATGGAGCACTGCAAGCCTCTTGGACTCTTGGGGACTGCTGGCGGAACTTGATATTAAATGATCCAAATGATGTCCAGCCCTCCAGAAAAAGTCATCCATGCCCTCTACGCGCATGCCCCTCTTGCGTGCAATCTCTTCGACTGCATCCGGACCCATGACGGGATTATGTAAACCAGGGGTCCTAAGGTCCTTGATAGGCTTTCGGGTAGTCCTGCCAAGGCGAGCATCAAAGCGAACATCGCCCCCTTTAAAGTAATCTGTATTAGTCGCAAGCCTGTAGTGCACAAGCCCACTTTGGCCAATTCTTCTGCTGGTGAGTGGAGTTGCCAGAGGGGAATCATGAGATAATCCCCTTTGCATAAGCTCGGTATCCAGCCTGGCTGCGATACGGACAAGATCGTGGGGGTTGGGGGGGTATGCTGTTATCAACTTCCCGGATTGTGAAGTCTTTAGTGATGCTTCGAAGCTCGCCTGTGTGGGTCGGGTCTTGTGAGCAACGCCTTCTTGGCGCAATATCCTGCCTGCGGCCCTTAGAACCAGTGGTGCATGTTCAGGTTTTCCTGCAGTTATATGAAGCTTGAAACCCTCCTCTGGAATGCGATATCCCTTCTTAGGATACCACCATCGAAAGTTTTTGAACTCGGGCGTGTAGTGGCGTGCCGAATGCGCATATCTGACACTCCTTGCAAGCTTGCGCACATGTTCGTGTAATCGGGGCATCACCAGGATTATCAGTTAAAAGAAGAAAACCTTTTTAAGCCTATACACTCAATTCGTCTTGATGATACTACAGGTCGCATTGGATTTCGTGGACCTTGACAGGGCTCTGAAGGTAGCTGAGGAAGTCAAAGATTCCGTAGACTGGATAGAGGCTGGGACGCCGCTAATTAAAGCCTGCGGCATGGATGTGATACGCGAGCTCAAGCGAGCATACCCCGGCAAGAAAATAGTCGCAGACCTCAAGATCGCGGACACGGGCGATATCGAGACTGAGATGGCCGCCAAAGCAGGCGCAGATATAGTCACAGTGTTGGGTGCAGTCGACGACCAGACAATCATACATGCCGTCGAGGCTGCGAAGAACTTCGGCTGTGAGGTGTTGGTGGACCTCCTTAATGTAGAAAACCTGGAAAGCCAGGCAAGAAGGGCGGAAGAGCTTGGTGCAGACTATGTCATGGTGCATACGGGCATAGACCAGCAGATGATAGGGAAGGACGTATTCTCATCGCTTAGGTCAGTTTACGGCTCAGTAAGCATCCCGATTGCAGTCGGCGGAGGGCTGACACTTGAAAACGTGCAACAGGCAGTCGCTGGGGGCGGTAACGTAATTATCATAGGCGGTGCTATAACCAAAGCCCCGGATGCCAAAAAAGTTGCAGCAGATTTCAGAAAAAGAATAGACGACCCTGCAGCAATAAAAGCAGGCTCCAAAAAATCTGAGACAGTAGGGGAGATGCTTGTTAAGGTATCCACTTCCAATGTGAGCGATGCCATGCATAGGAAGGGTGAGATGCGTGGCTTGAGGCCTGTGTGGAGCTGTGGGAAGTTCTTTGGCAAGGCATTCACAGTCAAGGCATATCCAGGTGACTGGTCAAAGACCGTGCAGTCCATTGACTCTGCCAAAGCGGGAGATGTAATAGTCATTGACGCTCATGAATCCAAAGTAGCTTTGTGGGGCGAGCTTGCGAGTAGAAGCGCCGTATCGAGAAAGATTGCAGGCCTCGTGATAGATGGCGGAGTGCGCGATGTCGAAGAGATAGAGAAAATGGGGTTTCCAATCTATGCCCGTTGTATAAGTCCGGCTGCTGGAGAGCCCAAGGGCATGGGCGAACTTGATGTCCCCATACATTGTGGTGGCCTTGAGGTCGAGCCGGGGGATTACATACTTGCAGACCGCAATGGCGTGGTGGTCCTACCCAAGAAGAGGGCAGTCGAGATCGCAAAGAGGGCTGTTTATGTGAAAGAGAAGGAAGAGAGGGTCAAAAAGGAGATAGAGGACGGCAAGACCCTGGGGCAGATACTCGAACTGGGCAAGTGGGAAAAGGCATGACATGCTAGCCATGTTTTGGCACTTTTGAAATTGTTGTTATTCTTAAGATGGCTTGCCCATAATGGTATTTTATCGGAAAATTACTTTTTAACTCGCCAGCTTCTATCATAGCACAGGCAGGCCCTGTAGATAAAAGTACAGACACGACATATATTTCAAGGGTATAAAAGAGTATGGACGGAGAGAGAAAAAAGCGCAGGATCGAGGATAACGTTATCTATATTGGAAAAAAGGGTGTGATGAACTATGTCATGGCAGCAGTCACCCAGTTGAACAGGGGGCAAAAAGACATCCATATAAAAGCCAGGGGCAGGAGCATCAGTAAGGCTGTTGACGTAGTGCAGTTCCTTAAAAACCGCTTTGAGACCTCTTTGAAAATCAAGGCAATAGAAATAGGTACAGATGAAGTAGATGCCGATGAGGGCGGCAAGATAAATGTCTCCACTATCGTAATAACTGTTTTCAAGTAATTGTAGCTTCCAAGGGACAGCTGAAAAGATGTTTCCCATATGCGAGGGCTGCGCTTCCTCGGGAGTATTGTGTGAATCCTGTGAAGAGCGAGTCAGAAAGGGAGAACTTTCCGAAATTGACGTTATCCTATCTACCCTGCTGAAGGCCAGGGGCATCGAGGGCTATATAAGCCTTAAAAACCTGGATAGAAAACTAGTCATCTTCGCGACGGGAAAGAGTGCACCGACTATAATTGGCAAAGGGGGTTCAATAGCCAAAGAGCTTTCAGATAAGCTTGGCAAGCGAGTCGCAATAATTAGCAAGGAGTGGGAACCAATACCCATAATAGAATCCCTTGCACGCCCTTCAAGGCTGATAGGTAAAAACCTTATCTATAAAGAGAATGGTAAAGAAGTAGTAAAGCTTATATTCGACAAAGCTATAGATGAAGAGTCTGTTTCCCTTATGAAAGAACTGGCAGGGGATATGGAAATAGGCTATATGGATCCCCTTAAAAAAACAAATAAAAAATGAGAAGGACTCATACATGTGGAGAACTGGCGGCCAAGAATGCCGGATGCGAGGCCACCCTGCAAGGATGGGTACACACCAGGAGGGACCATGGGGGCATAATCTTCATAGACCTGCGAGACCGCTACGGCATGACTCAGATAAGGTTTGACCCCGAAACCTCCAAGGACACACACACATCGGCAGAGGGACTGAGAAGAGAGTATGTCATAGAAGTTTCCGGACGGGTTATAAAACGACCCGACGGCATGGCAAATACGGCCTTGAAGACCGGTGAGATAGAATTGGATGCCACCTCGCTTAAGATACTCAACCTTTCTGAAACACCACCTTTTGAGATAGATGCCAGGGTAGAACCCAATGAGGACCTCAGGCTCAAGTACAGGTATCTCGACCTTCGCAAGCCCCAGATGCAGGCCAACATTATGACAAGACACCGCGTGACTAAAGCAGTGAGGGACTATTTTGACAATCTGGGTTTTCTGGAAATAGAGACGCCCATGCTTGCCAAATCCACGCCTGAGGGCGCCCGGGACTATCTAGTCCCCTCTAGAGTAAATCCAGGATGTTTCTATGCATTGCCCCAGTCTCCGCAGCTCTTCAAGCAATTGCTCATGATAGCGGGATATGACAAATATATACAAATAGCCAGGTGCTTCAGGGATGAGGACCTCAGAGCAGATCGCCAGCCGGAGTTCACGCAGATAGACCTTGAGATGTCTTTTATCGAGGAGGAGGATATCTTCAGAATCATGGAAGGGATGATAAAGCATGTCTGGAAAGAAGCTCTTGGAGTAGACATCAAAATCCCCTTCCCAAGGATAAACCATTCGGAAGCCATGGAGCGCTTCGGTAGCGACAAGCCCGATACGCGCTTTGGTATGGAACTTATAAATGTGGAGGAAGCCGCATTAAAATCGGATTTTCAGGTCTTCAAATCAGTGCTTGAGAAAAAAGGGGCAGTCCGCTGCATAAACGCCAAGGGATGTGCAAGCTTCTCGAGAAAGGACATCGAGGAACTCACTTCTTTCGTGGGCATCTACGGCGCAAGGGGACTTGCCTGGATGAAACTCACAGAGAATGGTTTGGAGTCGTCGCTCATGAAATTCTTCCCTGAAGAGTCGCAAAAGGAATTACTTAAGGCAACGAACGCCGAAAAAGGAGACCTTCTGCTATTTGTGGCCGATAAGCACAAGATAGTCTATGACTCGCTCGGTGCGCTCAGAGTAGAGCTGGCAAAGAGGCTTAAAATGCTCGACTCAAAAAGATACAATTTCATATGGGTGCACGACTTCCCGCTGGTGGAATGGGATGAGGATGAGCAGAGGCATGTCGCAGTGCACCATCCATTTACCGCGCCGAAAGACGACGAACTGCATCTCATTGACAAGGACCCGTCGAAGGTCCATGCAAAAGCATATGACCTCGCGTTGAATGGCGTTGAGCTGGGGGGAGGCAGTATTAGAATACACCGCAGAGAGGTTCAGGAAAAAATGTTCAATGCCCTCGGGATAAGCAAGGAAGATGCTGAACGGAAATTCGGCTTCCTGCTCGATGCATTCAACTATGGCGCGCCGCCGCACGGTGGGATTGCCTTCGGACTCGATAGGATAGTGGCCATGATGACTAGTAATGAGTCAATACGGGAAGTCATAGCCTTCCCAAAGAACAAAGCAGCACAGAGCCTAATGGACAACGCCCCGAGCGATGTTTCAGGAAAACAGCTCAAGGAGCTTCACATAGAATTGGACTTACCCAAAAAGGAATTACCCAACGAAAATGGCAACAAAAACGAAATCGGCAAAAGCTAAGAAGGCAAAGGTAGGGAAGGCGACCGTTAAGAAAACAGCTCCGGCAAAGAAATCCAATGCTGCAAAGCAAAGGAAGGATGAGTGTGGGTGCGAGGACATCTGCGACTGTGGCGATATCTCAATGGGCCTTGAGGACGTGGTGCAAAACAACAACCTCATGCTGACAGTACTCACCGAAATTCTGCTGGAGAAAAAGATAATCAAAGAAAACGATCTGAAAAAGAAGCTCGAACAGATATTCAAAGAAGTTTGTTAAGAGCGGGGGGATTATTAATCCCTCTTTTTGCCTTATTTCTTTTTCATATTTTCCTTAATTTACTCATTCTCATTTTTTAACAAAGAACCCTAATTTTATCATAGGGAATGGACCCATACTGCTTCAGGCGGCTTTTGCCTGCATACCCGTCTTGCTGTCGATCATTACTTTTGCTTGCCGGCCTTATTTTGTCTATTATCTGCTTCTCGATACCGGCCTACGCCCTGACTTATGACGTATCCGAATGCGCAGGCAGTATAAACCTGGACGGCAGGAACAGCGAGGGCGCCTGGAACACCGCAGAGCACCATGGCTTCGGAATGAGCGACTTCTGGTTCTGTTATGACAATGAGACATTGTACTTCTATGTTTATGTCGATGATGAAAGCCCGGATGGCAGCGACTGGTTTATGGTTCATGTAGATATCAAGGGCGATGGCGGTGAGCTTGGGAATGACCATTACGGCTTCAGGGTTGGAAGAGACGGTGAACGCAGCGAGTTTAGGGGCGGCAACTCTCGAAGTAGGAGCAAATGGGATGCAAAGGTGAGGAACAGGTCTTCAGACTGGTCATTGGAACTGGGCATAGACCTGGAAAAACTGGGCATAGCTCCCGGCGACACCGCGCGGCTGCGCTTTGCAATGTCGGCGCACGACAGCGAAAGCAGTACTGAATACGGGCCTCTTGCGACGGTGGCGGACTGGGATCCTGACACATGGCCCTATTTGAGACCTTTTGAGGGCTCCTGGGGGGAGCCTGAGAACAGCCCTCCGCAACTTAGCCATGGTTCCGTAAGCTCGCTTAGCGGAAGTAATATAGAGGGAAACTACAGATTCAGAATAAGATATAGTGACGCTGATGGAGACGAAGCCAGCGAAATAAAAGTACACATAGGGGCTGCAGATTACATCATGCAGAAAGATGGCAGCTGCGACCCAGCCATCGCTTGCGAATATAGCTATACGAGAGAGCTTTCGCCGGGCAACCACAGTTTTTACTTCAGCGCCAGTGATGGGACAGAATCGGCCAGGTTCCCTGAGAATGAGACACTCTGGGTAAATGTAGGTAGCATAAACAAGAAACCAATTTTACGCATAAGCGGGCCTGCAGAGGGTACAAAGGCGAGTGGTACTGTGAGAGTGTTTGGAACTGCCAGCGACCCCGATGGTGTTGACGACCTCGATTATGTAGAGCTGCGCATAGGTGCAGGGCCTTGGATGCACGCAACAGGGGCATCCAACTGGGAGAAGATACTGGATATCGAGGAGCTTTACAAAGGCCAGCACATCATCTACGCCAGGGCAATCGATAAGGGCGGCATGGTCTCGGATATGGAATCGGTGAGTATACTTGTAGAGGTTCAAGAAGATCCCTGCCTGACACCGGAGCAGCTTGTGGCATGGGCCATGGCAGACGACGATAGCGACGGCATGCCAAACGCATGGGAGCTTGCCTATGGCCTGGATCCGAACGATGCCTCTGACGCTGCGTTGGACAAAGACGGTGACGGCTTTACGAATCTAGAGGAGTTTCAGGGAGGGACAAACCCGGAAAATCCCTTGTCTTATCCCGGGGCTCATCTTGATTGCGAATGTGAACCATGTGAGCAGAAGGGTGCGGGCGTTGACATTGGGCCCATACTGATAGTACTTATTCTCATAATAATAGCTGGTGCAGGCCTGATAATGTACCAGAGGCAAATGGGCAAGGGCCATCGCCCAAAGACCATACCGAAAGTTCTTCCCCTTCCCGAACTGCCTAAGCTTCCGGATTTGCCAGATGAACAAGCTAGCACGGAAACCCCAGATGCTATTTCAGAAAAGTCAGGGAGTGGAGAGGAAGCCCCCGAAGAAAAGGAAAAACCAGGGGAGGAGGATTATGGGGGAGAGGAAAAAGTTGAAGGAGAAGAGGAAAAATCAGTACTCGAAAGCCCGATAGACGAGATTCCTGAAGGGGCTGGGGATGCCTGGATGGAATCCAAAAAGATGAGGCTTAAGGATTAGTCTGTTATTAATTTTTTGTTAATTGGTTTAAAGGCTTTTAACCTCTAATCTCCGCGTCGCTAAAATGGGATTCTTTGATAAGTTGCTGGGCTCCGGAAAGCCTGTTGTACAAGTGGAAAAGCTAGAGTTCTCAGAGCTTAGTCAGTGGCTGGAGAGCCAAAAAAGGGGTTTGGTCGGGGGCGAGGATCGGGCACAATTGTTTTCAGATGAACTCCCTGGTGCCATATCATCACTTAAAAAAAGGCTTGATGAGCTTGAGAAATCAAAGATCAGCAGGGACGTGCCCCAGAGGGTGATAGCGATAGTGTCCAGTTCCAGGGATAACTATGCCCATAAAATAAGGAGAATTATTGAGGGTCTTGGCGGGGGCGATGCAATCGAGCTGAGCGATATACTCAATGCATCGCTTTCAGAGCTCAAGGAGACAGACCTCAAATACGGGGAAAGGGTGAACTACGGGTTTCCAGATGAGCTTGGAAAAGTCAAAAAGGAGCTCAACCGCATAGTCTCTATTTCCGACTCGCTTAACCGGCTGCTCGGTGAGCGAAAAACCAGGCTAAATCAGCTTAAGGATATTGAAAATTGCTTTGAGGAGACCAATAGAATATCGAAAAATATCTCCGAGCTGAAGGAAAGGCGGCGAGCTGAGGAAAAGGAGCTCTCGGCAGCGAAAGAAGAAATGGCCTCTAAAGAGAAGGAAATTAATAAAATGGCGAGCGGCGAAAGTGCCAGGAAGATAGCCGCCATAGAAGCAGAACTCGAAGAGCTGGGAAGGAAAAAACAGGAGCTTGTAAACTATGTGCTCAACACCCTGGGCCCGCTCAGGCGCGTTTTCAAGAAATATTCGAAGGCAGTGAAAGACGGAAAGGCATCGGGAATAAATGTAGAGAAATACGCTGACGATCCGGTAAGCACCTACCTCTGGGGTGAGCATACCCTGCCCGAATTACTGCCCAAGATGATGAAAGCCGTGCAGACTGGGCTTTTGGGGCTTGACTCTGCAGAGAGTGAAAAATCCCTGAAAAAAATGCGTGCAATAAGTTTCTCCTATCTTGAGAAGGCCAGGTCAGAGCACAATTCGGTGGTGGGAAAAATCCGCAGCCTCGAACTGCAAATAAGAGAGCTTAGCGTAAGCGACGAGATTGAGAAGCTGAAGAGAGAGGTCGGGGGCGCTAATTCAAAGATTGCAAGCCTTGAGAAAAGAATCGAGAAGCTAGATGATGAGATAGAGGTGGAGAAATCAAAGCTGGAAGAAGTCAAAAAAGACCTGGAAAACAAAATAGCCTCTTTTACCGGCGGGCAACGAGAACTCGCCTAGCCCATCCAAAGCTGCAGCTCGTCAAGGCCTTCCTTAAGCTGAATGGGGTTTTTCCTGCCAGTCTGCGACAGCCAGCCTGAATCGAGATATCCTTTCTCAAAATAAGGATCTTGCGGAACTGCCTTTTTTATGAATTCCCCTAGGCCCCTGTTGCGTATCACAGAATCGCGCGGCTTGAAGACTCCGGACCAGACGGCCCAGACTTTGAAGACCGTATCGGGAAACCGGCCGCCCCCCATATCTATTGTAAGGACATCACAATGTTTTACAATCTTGAGCACCTTGTCAACAGTCTCGAAGAATCGGACATCGCCCTTTATGAAAATCACATTGTCCTTCTTTTGCCTGAATGCTTTCTCGGATTGCTCAGCCTTGTCCACTGCTATAACCGTTTCGGCCTTTTCGGAGATTACCTTTGTGCTGCCCCCTATGTGCGGCCCTATCTCTATCACAGTGTCGCCGGGCCTAAGCACCACGGAAAGAAGATTGTGATAACCTTTCTGGTCATAGACTACTGATATCATGGGTTATTTTATAAAGCAAACCCTTAAATAAAGGATATAAGCGCAAATGAAGTGTGAATTATGCGGAGCGGATATTAAGGAGGGCGCCCTTGGAAAGATTAGGGGGACTTATATAGTCAAAGGCAGGAAGAAGCTGGCAGTCTGCAGCGGCTGCCAGAAATCCGGGAAAAACCTAAAGGAAACATTGGCGGGGAAACTATGAAAGCAGAGGGTGAAAGCGGGATAGGGAGATATAGGGCCGAGATAGATGAGATAGACATGGCCCTGCTGCAGCTTATCGCCAGGAGAAGGGAGGTTGCCCTTGAGATAGCCAAGATTAAACAGGGTATAGGCTCACAGGACGATGAGGAACGTATGAGAAATGTCCTGTGCGCGGTCGAAGCTAAGGCGAGTGAGCTGGGGCTTGACAAGAGCGAGATAAGAGAGATATGGAAAGAGCTTATAGCCTACATGATAAAAGAGCAGATGCGCAAATACCCTTATTGATTCCGAGAACATCAAAACCCGCCGATTAAA
>CAYMNU010000029.1:0-8121 GCA_964391885.1 uncultured archaeon
GAGGAAAGAGGATTGGGGGGAGGTTGTATTTGTCAAAGGCTCCGTCGAGCCTTATGGCCTCTAAGAGAGGCCAGCACTTGTCGTTGAGGGATTCCCAGAGAGATGAGAGAGCCATAATAAAATTATAGAAGGTCTTTAAAAAATGCCTTTTATGAGAAGCTGTTTTTCCTGGGACATAAAAAACGCTCAAAAAGGCACATGTTTTTATACTTTAATGCGTTAACATTCCACAGCAATTCTTATAAATCGAGATTAAAATGGCAAGATTCGTTGTTGCAAGGCAACTGGGTGGGAAAAGGTCGATTACCACGACCGGCAAGGAGATAGGCAGGCTCGACGACATAATAGTTGACGAGGCGACCGGGGAGATGGAGAGCGTAGTCATAGAGCCGGATGCCGAGACTGCGGAGGATATCAGGTTTCCGAAAGACGGCCAGGGTGACTTTATCGTGCCCTTCAAGGCAGTCAGGGCTATCAGCGATGTAATAGTCGTTGAGGAGGCGCCCGCACCCGTGGGCGCTGCTGCAGCACCTGCTGCAAAGCACCACCACCACAGCGCGTAAGCTAAGCTTTGGTTTGTTTTTTATAGATAATGTAGCTTAGCTTATAGCTTTTTCTTCCCCTCTTCCTTGACCGCCCTCACTAACTTAGACACCTTCTCCTTCACACTGCCGTTGGCTTCTTCTATCACAGTGCCTATCTGGACAGCATCCGCGCCAGCCTGGATATCTGCGCGCACCTGGGCTTCAGTCCTAATGCCACCCGCGACTATATAGAATGTGTCTGGCTTGATTACATGCCTGACGGCTCCGATCATCTCAGGCGGAACGGGATTGGGGGGATTAGAGCCTGCATCGGTAAGGATGAACCTGAAACCCATCATCTCTGCGGCAAGCGCCATTGCAGCCGCAATCTTGGGCTTATCCAAAGGGATGGGCTTTGCGTCGCCCACCCATGACACAGTACTGCCTTCGCCCACTACAATATATGCAGTAGGAAGCGGTTCGATGCCTATTTTCCTGATTACAGGGGCTGCAAGCGTCTGGGCCTCGCTTATCCAGTAGGGATTGCGGGAGTTCAGCATGGACATGAAATATATCGAGTCGGCAGTGCCCGTGACGGTAGCTATGTTGCCAGGAAAGAGGTTGACAGGCACATCAACTGCTTTTTGTATCTCTTTGACTGTAGTGTCAAGCGCCTGGCCCTGCACACCGGTCGAGCCGCCGACTACGATTAAGTCCGAGCCAGCTTCATACGCCAGGCGGGCAGACTTCACCGCATCGTCAAGGCTGGCATAATCCAGTGGGTCTATGACCGCAAAAAACAATGCGCCGTCATTCTTCTTCTTTTCATTAAGATACTTTTCGACTTTTCCAATCATGGCCTCTTATTTTAGTTCAAAGCCTTAAAAAGCTACTAAGTGGCGTTTCACAGCCGTGAAACGTCTTTTTACTCCAAAAGTATATAGTAACTGCCCAGTAAAAATGGCCGATTTGCTAGTCAAAAACGGAAAAATCGTCACTCCCACTACCATCATAGAGGCCAACATGGTTGTCACTGAAGGAAAGATTGCAGGCATGACAAAGCAGGGCTTGGATGCGGAATACGAGATTGATGCAAAGGGTTTATACATCATACCGGGCCTCATAGATGCGCATGTCCACTTCCGCGACTTCGGAGAGGCTTGCAAGGGAGATTGGACCAGTGAGTCCCGCGCCGCTGCGGCAGGGGGCGTGACCACCGTGCTGGACATGCCCAACAATAAGCCATGCGTCAATTCCATCCAACGGCTTGATGAGAAACGAAAGCTTGCCTCCAAAAAAAGCATCATCGATTTCGGCCTCTATATCGGCGCCGAAGAGGATAATCTTAATGAAATCAGAAAAGCCGAGAACATTGCAGGAGTTAAGTTCTTTTTGGGAAAAAGCACTGGCGACTTTTTGTTTAATGAGGAAAACCTGTCGCCGTTCTTCAAAGTTCTGAAAGAGAAGAAGCTCTTGGCTGCGTTGCACTGTGAAAAAACCTCTTTGATTGAAAAATACAAAAAAGACAAGTTCAAGTACTTCTCAGACATCCGCCCGACCATATGTGAAACGCAGTCAATCCGCGATGTCGTGAAGAGTATGTGCAACAACCGCGTCCACATCTGCCACCTGACAAGCGATGCAGGGCTTCAGGAAGTAATCCGAGGCAAGAGACTGAACAAGAGCCTGACCTGCGAAGTCACGCCGCAGCACCTTTGGTTGAATAAAGAGGATGAGAAGGCTAAAGGAAGCTGGCTAAAGATGTATCCCCCACTAAGGACAAGGAGCGACAATGCCGCACTTTTCATGGGGCTGAGGAGTGGGTTATTGGATATAGTGTCCACCGACCACGCCCCGCACACTCGAGCAGAAAAAGAATCGGGGTGGGAGAAAGCGCCGGGCGGAGTGCCTGGGGTCGAGACAAGGTTGCCTCTTGTCCTGGACCACACAGACCTACGTGGCCTTGTGGAAACCTGCTGCAGGAAACCTGCCGAGATTTTTAGGATAAAGAATAAAGGGGCAATTATTGACGGCTATGACGCTGACTTCGTCTTGCTGGATCTGAACAAGCAATGGAAGATCTCAGACGAAACTGTGCACACAAAATGCGGCTGGACTCCCTTTGAGGGGCTAGGGGTGAAGGGGAAGGTGGAAGCCACTTTTGTAAGGGGACAGCAAGTTTACGATGGCGAGCAGACAATGCGCGCTGAAGGGAGGGAAGTTGCATTCGCCTAAAAAGAAGCCGGGAAAAGAGAAGAAGCTCGAAGGCAGGGGTACGGGAACGCTGACTAGGAATCCCAATTTTGGCAGGGACGGTCACCCCCTTAAGAGGGCAGGGGATGTGGAAAGGATAAAGTTCACGGTCGGGAGAGACGGGCAGCCAATTAAGATAGGTGGCAAGCATTATGGCGAGGTCTTCCTTGGTAAAGTAAGCTTCGGTGGTGAAAAACAGGTTAGGCGCAGGCCTGCCAAAGACGGCACCCTAAGAGAACACCAGAAAAGGAAATGGCACCGAGTGGCTATAAAGAGGTTCAATGACCCGGAAAGGGCATATGATGGGGGGGAGTGGTACCAAGAGACTATTGACGATCTTAGAAACCATAGGGTGCAGATACCCAAAATGGGTATGGTGCGAGTACCAAAAGGCACTATGTTTGGGAAAACGAAACTCGAGCATGATGAATGGCTGCAGGTATCGCAACTTTATGGCTCTACTGCGAAGGGGTCGAAGATACACCAGAAATCATGGGAGCATTTCCCCACACCAGAAGGCAGAGAAATTGCAGTCAGGGAGCTTACAAGGGTCGCAGATGCATGGAGGAACCCTGCCGGAGACCTTCTTGAGCCAATTAAGTTAAAGGATGGGGTATCCGTAATACCCTTTGATTTAGATGAGCTGCACCATGAGCGTATGGCGGATTCCCGGGCAAACGAGCTCATAGATATAATGGGGAGAGTCTCAAGGATACCTTTTAAGGGCAAGACAGATGCCGAGGCTCGGGGCAAGAGAGAGTACAGAAGGCTTTATGGCATAGCCATGGAGGAAGCGACGCCCGCCATGAAAAAAGCCATCGAGCGGATGGAAAGGCACAGGATTAAGGTTGAGAATATGTGATTAGTTCGCCTCTATAAACACAGGTTCGCTTGATAGTGGTATTTGTTTTGTTGGGACTATTTGGTTTTGGCGTGTTACTGGTTGGTATTGTGAGTCAACCTCGTTTATTAAATAGGTTATTTCTACATTTTCATTTTGGATATGTTCGCTTAGGTCTATTGTTTTTTCTCCAGTTTCAGCCCAAACAACATACACGTCATCTTTGTCTTCAGAGGTAAACTTATAAACATTTTCCTCAAGTTTAGTAACAGTTTCAAAGTAGTCTAATTTTTTTACTAATATTTTTGCCGTGTAGTACGCTGGTTTTGGATTGCCTTGAATATCAAGCAATCCAGCATATCGCCATACGGGCATGTGATAGTTCGGCCAATCTACATCAGAGGAAATAAATATTTTTTCTGCCCCGCCATAGAATCCCGAAACTAATTTTTTAGTCATTATTTTTGGTTGTTCTTTTCTAACAATCTTTATTATATCTGGGTCATTGTTAACTAAACTAACAATTTCAGGACTATTTGGAGAATACATTGCCCCACTATGTAAGTCATCAAACCAGATAGGCTTGTCATAATTATTCTGTTCCAGTAATCCTTGGTAGTATCTAACTGTTGGTTCTATGTGCAAATAATAATTAAATTCAGCATTTTGAGATCCTCCGGCATGTATTGACAAAATATCAAAACAATCTTTGCCCTTGGATATCACTTCACTAATAAAATCAACTTTGGGTTTGAATTCAGGATTTGAATTCAAAAGAGTTTCTCCGATATTGGTTTCTGCAATTGCAGGATATTCGCCCAAATTAAAACCAGAAGCCATAACCAAAGTTTCTGGACTTTTTCGTTTTACTGCGGAATATGCATTACACAAGGCGTCTACAAAACCTTCCGAGTTTGTCCAATGATTTTCTGCCTCACTATCTATTTGCAAGTAATCTATTTCAAAACTAGAAACTAAATTTTCAACTAAATTTATCCAGTCTTGCATATGTTCATCTTTAATTTTAATAATCTTTCCGGAGGGTAAGCCTGTTCTGGGGTCAATCGAGGTTCCGCTTCTTTCTAATGCCCAGACGTTGTCTACATTTAGATTTAATTGAACTTTTCTGTTACTTTGTTGAAATGCATCGATTACCCTTTTAATTTGAGGGGAATTTAAAGTATAAGTCGACGCCCCATTACTAGGCGGACTTGGCTCAATAATATCCCAAGTCAATCCATTTATGCCGGAGGTCATAATGCCTAGATCATTGAATTTATCAAAATGCTGGATTGTTGACCCATCAATTCCGAACCTAGATTTTGTGGCATCATTTGTTTTATTAACCTCTTCTGTTGGTTCTTGAATGGCTTGCCCGTCTCTAACCGGTTCTATGGGCTCTTGAATAGCTTGTCTGTCTCTAAACAAGAAAACCCCGACTAATAAAAGCCCAATAATGATTAAAATAATTATTACTTTTTTTATTTTCATTTCTTTTTAGCCTAGGGTAATCTTGAGATTATCTCAGCTACCGGCCTCATGCTCCCGTCATCATTCAAAAGCCCTAGGAAAGCGTACTTTTTTGAAATCATGAATTGTTCATGGTACGAATTATTTAAATGTCGGCTAAAGCCTTTTATACCCAAACCCTCAAATATCAAATAAATTCATTATCTAGCTAAGACGCTGCATAATGGGTTTTTCTGGGTGAATTAATGACTAGAGGTGTCTTGGTACTGCAGGACGGTACGATTATCGAAGGGGAAGGCTTCGGCGCAGAAGGGGAATCACAGGGAGAGGTGGTTTTCGCGACCGCCATGGCAGGCTATCAGGAAAGCCTTACAGACCCGTCATACAAATACCAAATTCTCATGCCCACATATCCGCTCATAGGTAACTACGGCGTTACTCCTGAGAGGTTTGAATCCGAGCATATCCATGTGGAGGGCTTTGTCGTCAGGGAGCTCTGCGAAAAACCGAACCACGGCAGGATTACTAAGACCTTAGATAAGTGGCTCAAAGAAGAAGGGGTGCCAGGGTTGCAGGGCGTTGACACAAGATTCCTCACAAGGAAGATACGCAATTTCGGTGTCATGAACGGCGTAATATCCTCTGATTATGACCCCAGGGAACTGGAAGCCTTAAAAGAGAAGGCTGCGAAGATGAAGTCCATCTCCGAGCTTGATTTGATAGACTTAGTCACTGTCAAAAAACCAGTTATACATAAGACGAATAAAGAGACTGGAAAGATTGTGCTTTTGGATTGTGGCGCCAAAATGAGTATAGTCAAGAGCCTGGTTGAGCGGGGTATTGAAGTAATCCAGGTTCCGGCAACAGCAAGCGCCAAAGAAATCCTTGATTTTGAGCCTGATGGGATGATGGTATCCAACGGGCCGGGAGACCCGGAGCGGGCAGGAAAAATCATCAGGAATATCAAGGAAGTAATAGATTCGCAGCTTCCCACCTTTGGAATCTGCTTCGGGAACCAGCTCGTCGGGCGTGCGCTGGGCGGGGACACCTACAAGCTGAAGTTTGGGCACAGGGGAGGCAACCAGCCGGTAAAGGAGCTCAAGACCAAAAGAGTGCATGTAACTTCGCAGAACCACGGTTTTGCGCTGGACGCAGACTCGCTTCCAAGCGATGTCGAAGTCACCCACATAAACCTGAACGACAAGAGTGTAGAGGGCATATCCCACAAGAGCCTGCCAGTGTACACCGTTCAGTACCACCCGGAGGCTCATCCCGGGCCCTGGGATTCAGAATACCTTTTCGACGAGTTCATCAAGATGATGGGCTGTGAAACTAAACAATGCCAAAGAGAACTGATGTAAAGAAGATCCTGGTGATAGGGAGCGGGCCCATCCAGATCGGCCAAGCCGCGGAGTTCGACTACAGTGGTAGCCAGGCATGCCTCTCTCTACGTGAAGAGGGTTACGAGACAGTCCTCATAAACAATAACCCCGCCACTATACAGACAGACACCGACATAGCAGATGTCGTATACCTTGAGCCGATAACGGTCGAGACCATAGAAAAGATAATACAGAAAGAAAAGCCGGATGGGGTCCTGCCTACCATGGGGGGCCAAACCGGCCTGAACATGGCAATCGAGCTCGACAAAGCGGGCATATTTGAAAAATATAATCTTAAGATTCTGGGAACAAGCATAGAAACAATCAAGAATGCGGAGGGGAGAGAAGAATTTGCCGCCCTTATGGGCAAAATCGGCGAGCCCATATGCAAGAGCCACTCGGTATTCAGCCTTCATGAAGCCGAAGAAGCGGTCTTTGAGTTGGGTTACCCGGTCATCATACGCCCGGGCTACACCCTAGGCGGGACCGGGGGCGGCATCGCTTACAGCGAAAAGGACTTGGCGAAAATAGTCCAGCGGGCGTTGTCAAGAAGCAAGAACGGCGAGGCGCTTGTAGAGAAATATATTGGCGGGTGGAAAGAAATAGAATACGAAGTTATGAGGGACTCAAACAACAACTGCATAACTATCTGCAACATGGAAAACTTCGACCCGATGGGAATACACACAGGCGAGAGTATTGTAGTGGCACCCACCCAAACGCTTAATGATACAGAATACCAGTTGCTGCGAAGCGCGTCGCTGAACATAATCCGGGCTCTTGGCGTGGAAGGGGGCTGCAATGTGCAGTTGGCATTGCATCCAACAAGCATGGAATATAGGGTCATAGAGGTAAATCCCAGGGTGTCGCGCTCATCGGCATTGGCTTCCAAGGCTACGGGTTATCCGATAGCAAGGGTGGCGGCAAAGATAGCCATAGGGATGACCTTAGATGAAATCCCCAACGAAGTAACCAAAACCACGCCTGCAAGCTTCGAGCCGGCTCTTGATTACATAGTCACGAAGATGCCGCGCTGGCCCTTTGACAAGTTCAAGGCAATGCCACGAAACATAGGCACGGAAATGAAAAGCACCGGTGAGGTCATGGGTATCGGAAGAACCTTTGAGGAGTCGCTCCAAAAGGCTATCCGTTCGCTGGACCAAAAGAGAATGGGCATCTGCGCAGACGGCAGGAAGAACTGCGAGGATGACGAGCTTATTAAAGAAAAGCTCTCGCACCCGACGGATGAGCGGATTTACTATGTCTACGATGCTCTTAGGAAAGGGTGGACCTGCCAAGAAGTGCATGAAGTAACCAAAATAGACTTATGGTTTTTGGAGAAGCTAATGAACATTGTGAAGATGGAAAAAAGGCTTTCCGGAAGCAATTTGAGTCTGGAACTGCTCAGAAAATCAAAAAGGATGGGCTTCTCCGACAGGCAGCTATCCAAGCTCACCGGAATGCCGGAAAGTAAGATACGCGAAATGAGGTTTTTAGAGTGCAGGCCCACTTACAAGATGGTTGACACCTGTGCGGCAGAGTTCGAGGCAAAAACGCCGTATTACTACTCCAGCTATGAAGACGAAAGCGAGTCTGCGGCAAATGACAAGAAAAAGGTCATAATACTCGGCAGCGGCCCCATAAGGATAGG
>CAYMNU010000030.1:0-15424 GCA_964391885.1 uncultured archaeon
TACATAGGCGGGATAATGGAGCATATAGAAGAAGCGGGAATACACAGCGGCGACTCCTGCTGTGTAGTGCCGCCCCAGACGCTCGACCCGCAAGTCATAGAGGTCGTCAAGGATTACACTAAGAGAATGGCACTCGGCCTGAACACGCGCGGCCTGATAAACATACAGTATGCAGTCAAGGATAGTAAGGTGTATGTAATCGAAGCAAACCCGCGCAGCTCTAGGACAATACCTTTCATCTCCAAGGCAACCGGGGTGCCGCTCGCAAAAATTGCCGTGAGAGTAATAATGGGCGAGAAACTCAAGGACATTCTGGAAAGCTTTGATTATACTGCGAAAATAAACCATGTTGCAGTAAAGGAAGTGGTGCTGCCCTTCGACAAGCTGAGAATAGACCCGATACTTTCGCCGGAAATGAGAAGCACCGGGGAATCAATGGGCATAGACCACAACTTCGGGAACGCATATTACAAAGCACAGCAAGGGGCAGGTATACAGCTGCCGGATAAGGGTAATGTGTTTTTCTCAATAGGCGATGATAGGGAGAAGGAAGTTGCAGCGGATTTAGCCGGTGAACTTGCATCCCTGGGCTTTAGCATCTATGCCACGGAGGGGACCCTTAAGGTATTCAAGGATAAGGGGCTTAATGTAAAAGAGGTCAAAAAGGTTTCAGAGGGCAGCCCGAATGCTGTTGATCTTATAGAAGGCAAAAGACTGCAGTTCATAGTCAATGTCCCGAAGAAAGGGACGAAGGCCAGGGAAGATGAGAAGAGGATACGCTTTGCGATACTCGATTATGACATACCCTATGTGACTACTATAGCGGCCGCCAAGGCTGCAATAGCTGCAATCCGAAGCGCAAAGGAAGGCAATATCGATACAATCAGCCTTAACGATTATTTTAAACCATAAAGCATCTAACTAGACAATGGACTTCATATCCACGCGCGGGATGGGCAAAGAGCTTATAGAAAGCGTGCTCAAGGAAGCTAAGAAATTCGATTCCGGCAAGCGGCTGGATATACATGAAGGAAAGATATTGGGGACTCTCTTTTTTGAGCCTTCGACAAGGACGCAGTTCTCATTCCAGAGCGCCATGGAAAGGCTGGGCGGGAAGTTACTGGGATTCTCCAGTTCTGACGGCACCTCAGTCAGGAAAGGCGAGACTATTGTCGACACTATTAAAATAATATCGAGTTATGTTGATTGCATAGCAATAAGGCATTCCAGGGAGGGTGCCGCAAAGCTCGCTGCAGAGGTGTCGGAAGTTCCTGTCATAAACGCCGGGGACGGCAGCCACGACCACCCCACTCAGACACTGCTGGATTTGTACACAATAAAGAAGGAATTTGGGGAATTTGACGGTTTGAAGGTAGGGATTTGCGGAGACCTCAGGTACGGAAGAACCGGGAGGCCGCTCTCATATGCTTTGTCGAACTGGAATGTGGATTTGCATTACATCTCACCGCCACAGCTCTCAATGGACCGCGGGACCATAAAGGCCCTGAAGGATAAGGGAACTAAAGTTACGGAATCGCTTAAGCTTGAAGATGTGATAAAGGAGCTGGACGTGCTGTATGTCACAAGGATTCAGCAAGAGAGGTTCCCCACAGAGGAGGAATATCTCAAGTTCAAAGGTATCTATGTGGTGAATAAAGAACTGATGGATAAGGCTCCGGAAAGCATGATAGTGATGCACCCCCTGCCAAGGGTCGATGAAATAAACCCGGAAGTAGATTCGGATCCGCGGGCCAAATACTTTGAGCAGGCCAGGAACGGCGTGCCGACAAGGATGGCTGTGCTGAACAAAGCAATGACTGAATAAGATGGCTGCAGAAAAGACTCTGAAGGTACAGAAGATAGAGGCTGGGACTGTGATAGACCACATAAGCGGGGGCAGGGCATGGGAAGTGGTGAATCTGCTTGGATTGGATAATTATCCCGATACGGTTACGGTATTGTCGAATGTGCACTCCAAGACGAAAGGGAAAAAAGATGTCATAAAGGTGGAAAACAAAGAGCTTAACAAGGATGAGGTGAACAGGATAGCATTAGTGTCTCCGGGCGCCTCGGTTAACATCGTCAAGGATTTTGAGGTCAAGGAGAAATACAATGTCGAGCTGACCAAGGAGATAATCGATATATTATCCTGTACAAATCCGTTATGCGTGACTCATGTCGAACCCGTAAAGACAAGATTTTCAGTCGAGTCAAAAGACCCGCTGGAGCTGAAGTGTGAATATTGTGAAAGGGTGCAAAGAGGCTTGCAATTCAAACAGTGTGCTTAGTTCTTCCTGTTCGCCCACTGCTTTAAACGGAGGGCATTGAGTTTAATGAACCCAGTAGCGTCAGTTTGGTCATAATCACCATGCACGTCCATACTGGCGATGCTCTCGCTGTATAGGCTCTGCTTGGACTCGCGCCCTATCGGCATGGTGTTGCCCTTGTACAAGCTAAGCGAGACGCTGCCGCTGACGTTTTCTTGCGACTTGTTGACCATCGCCATGAGAAGCTCCATCTCAGGCGCGAACCAAAAGCCGTTATAAATAAGCTCGGAGATTTTGGGGATAAGAGAATCGCGGATGCGCATGACTTCCCGGTCTAAAGTGAGGCCCTCCAGGTCTAGGTGCGCAGCTCGCAGTACAGTTCCTGCGGGCGTTTCATAAACTCCGCGCGACTTCATCCCTACAAAACGATTCTCGACCAAATCTATCCGTCCGATGCCATTCTGCCCTGCAATCTTGTTTAGATAAGTAAAGAGCTCAAGAGTCTCTTTCTTCTTGGTCCCATCTTCAAGGTTTTCCACAATCACAGGAACGCCTTTTTCAAAAGTGATCTTAATTCGGGTTTCTTTGTCCGGGGCGTCTTTGGGGTCCACGGTCATCTCGAACATGTCCTTGCCTGGGCGGAACATCGGATCCTCAAGCTCCCCCGCCTCGTAGCTGATGTGCATGCTGTTCGGGTCCGAGGAATAAGGCTTCTTTGCAGTGGCCTTGACGGGAATCTTGTTCTTCTCTGCATATGAGATCATGTCGCCGCGGCCCTGGAACTGGCCCAGGAATTCCTTGTCGCGCCAGGGCGCTATGATTTTGACATCGGGCATGAGCGTCATGAAAGTTAATTCAAACCGGACCTGGTCGTTGCCCTTGCCTGTGGCGCCATGCGAGACTATATTGGTTTTCTCCTTCTTGGCAATCTCAATATGCCGCTTTGCGATGAGGGGGCGCGCAAGAGAAGTGCCGAGCATGTATCGGCTTTCATATATCGCATTTGCTTTGATTGCAGGGTAGACAAAGTCTGTTATAAATTCTTCTTTTAGGTCTTCAATATAAACTTTTGATGCACCTATGGCTAGCGCTTTCTTTTTCGCCTCTTCGAAGTCCTCTTCCTGGCCAACATCAGCTATGTATGCAACTACGTCGTAGCCCTTGTCGAGCAGCCACTTCAGTATTACAGAGGTGTCAAGCCCCCCGCTGTAAGCCAGGATTACTTTTTCTTTTGCCATATCAGTTAATTAGAAGTATGTAGTGTAAATATAAGTTTGTAGTGTAAAAAGACGGCGGAGTTAGTCGTGGTGCTCGAATTCAAGCATCCGGATTAGCTTAGTTCTGACGACAAATTTTATGACAAAACATCCGACATGCGCCCTTCGTTTGCCGAACTCTGAGCCTCTAAGCGGCTTGTAATGCTCTGGCTGTTCGATTATCTCGGCAATCTTCTTGCGAACGCGCTCATAGGTCAGCAGATCCTTCTTCTTTAATTTAGCTATGGTTTTGTCAAATTGCGGACTGTATTCAACTTGGTAACCCATGCTACAGCGAGTCTAAATGAGCGAGAGCTTCTTCTTTCGTCTTGAACGTCCTTATATTCGGATTTCTGTCCATGTCTTCCTCAATCTTTCTCAAGCGCTCGTCTTCTTCCAGATCCGCCATGGCGCGCCTCCTCAGGGAGTCTAAAATCAATTCCTGGACGTTCCGAAAGCCCATCTCCTTTGAGTAACTCCTGGAAGCTTTGAATAGCGTTTCAGGTATCGTAAGACTTATCTGCTTGTTCATCGTATATATTTGTACGAAAACGTATAAAAACGTATTAATGTTTTAGAAAAAGAGCATTCAAGCTAATTTCAGCAGCCTGAGCATTATCGCGTTCTGCATCCACATACGGTTCTCCGCTTCCTCAATCACGACGCTCTGGGGCCCGTCGATGACCTCTGCAGACATCTCCTGCCCCCGGTGCGCAGGCAGGCAGTGCATGAAAAGCGCTTTGAGCTTGGCCAGATTCATTATCTTCTCTGTGACTTCATAGGGCTCCATAATCTCCAGCCGCTTATCGCGCTCCTTTTCATCTATATGAAGGCTCATCCAGGTGTCGGTGTAGACGACATCCGCGCCTTTTGCCGCTTCCTTCGGGTCCTTGGTGAGCAGATAGCCCTTAGACATCTTTAGTATCTCCTTGTCCGGCCCGAAGCCCTCTGGGAAAGCGCATCGCACTTCCATGCCTATCTTTGAGGCTACCTGAAGCCATGAGTGGCAGGTGTTGTTGGCGCAATCGCCGTAGAAAGCGAGCTTGAGGTTATCTATATGGCCCAGCTTCTCATAAATCGTCATTAAATCCCCCAGAATCTGACAGGGGTGGTCTGCGTTTGTCAGACCGTTTATGACAGGAACGCTTGAGTTGTTGGCAAGCTCCTCGACTGTTGCATATTCAAAGGTGCGAGCCATTATGATGTCCACATAGCGGCTGGTGACGCGCGCGGTGTCGCCTATTGTCTCGCCGCGGCCCAGTTGGATGTCATCCTTGCTAAGATATATTGCATGGCCTCCCATCTTTGTCATGCCTGTTTCGAATGAGACGCGCGTTCGCAGCGAGGGCTTCTCGAATATCATGGCCAGGGTCTTCTGGTCCATATGTTTAGCATATTTTGAAGGGTTTGACTTTATGTCTATGGCTAGTTTTATGAGCGAATAGATTTCGTCCTTCGAGACGTCATTGATAGAAACAAGATGATTGTCCATCGGGATAATTTGCGGGATTTTGGATATAAATGGGCTAAATGTTCCGGCATTTGAATTGGGCCTCAAAAAACAGGGCGATTAAAAACGTATCAGATAGTACCACCTGCTATAACCTTATGTGGAATACATTGTTTCCCCCTTCAAAGACTTGAAAGGGTTTTGCTTGCCCTTGTCGAAAGGGCGGTAAGATGTAGCTGAAAGTATACTGCCCCATATCTCAAACTGCCTGCAGCATCCTTGGTGCCGGATAACCTGATTTAGCTAAAGGCATGTGAGATGGAACTTTTAAAACCCTTTTTTCTAATTTTGTGAGTAATTATGGAATATTCGGAATATCTCAAGGCCCTGAAGAAGAGGTTTCCTAAGGGGCTTTATAAATTTAAAGACCCGATAACTATTGGGGATTCAAGGTTAGATGGCGTTATAGTCGGACACTCCATTTCAACGCTAGGAGAGTTTCTCTCAAACCTTAGATTGCTGGGAGCAAGCAAGGCAATTATTTCACCTGCCAATGCAATCAGCAAAACAAAGATCAGGCCCGTAGACCTGGGTGACTCTACCTCGAATGAAATGAGTAAAGAAAGGGATTATTACCTGTTTTTCCCGCTATATCACCATAAAACAGCCGATAAAGGGCTGCTTGAAAAGGAACTGAAGGAATGCTGGAAACACTTTACCGCTCAAAAAAGAGCGCTTTTCGGCAAGAATGGCGGTTATGCCGTGATCATGCCTGTTTTCCTCTTAGACAACATGGAGCCCGGAATCGTAAAATACATAGAGGGTTTCGGTTCCAAGATAAGCCTGAAGTTTTTCTGTTACCCCATACTCGTTGATTTGAATAGTGGGGAGCCATATTACAGGAAGAACCGTAGGCTTTGGGGGTATTCCCTATATCCTAAATTCATGGAAATCGCAGGGCATTTCTTCGGCAAGAACGAGGAAAAGTATGGAAACATAGAG
This sequence comes from uncultured archaeon, assembly GCA_964391885.1. GTDB lineage: Archaea > Altiarchaeota > Altiarchaeia > JAFGQM01 > JAFGQM01 > CAYMNU01. The sequence continues at coordinate 5,976 of CAYMNU010000030.1, forward strand.
CCTCTTTTTGCATAGGCGGCTTTTCTTTGAGATTTTTTATATGCATTTTGCCATCAGATTAAGTAGTATTTGTTTAGAAACCCTTTTTCGTTCACTAATTGAAAGGGTGCGCAGGCAGGCAAATAAGGCTACATATAATATAGCACTGCTCACCAACACTATAACCTTGCAATGGTCCTGGGTGATGCGCGCTTGTGGCTCAGCTCGGCCTATACTCCCCGAGAATGCCGCCTGCCTCCGAATCAAGCAGCTCAAAATAATTTGCTGCCTGTGCGATTTCGGATTCCGACCTTATCGATTGCCCTTCCGCCCTTGCCCATTCACCATCCAGCATGTACTCGAAGCTCTTTATCGTGTATTCCATTGCATTCAGGAGGCTTTGCTTGAAGGGCGATGCATTCGCACAGCCCCGTGGAAGCGTGATCTCAGAGAGTGCCCTTCTGTTTTCCTTCATGCCCGCTATATTAAAACTCAGCTCGGCATGCATTTGCTCTTTTGCATGCCAGATAGCTTCGTCCGAAATACCGTTGAATTCTTTGGCAAGGATTGTGACCCGTTCCATAAACACTAGCGCTCCATCGCCCTTGCATGATATCTCCTCTTCCAGCGAGAGCAGGAAAATGGCTGACAATATCACTAATGTGCCTATTGCGGCTGTTAGTACGGTTATTGTTATAGTCTCGGTTCGGTCCATTTAGGCTAATTCTAAGACAGGGGGAAGAAAAACGAGTATTCACATGGGTACTACCTAAGGCATCATATTGCTATAATAATAGGCTACTCGAACTCCACAGTCTTCCCTTTAAGGCTTTTCAGGAGCTCATACTTATCGCGGTCGCCCAATACTGCTCGCCCCACGGGAATCGGCGTGCGTACAGTGTCCAGTGTATTGGACAGTTTAAGGGCGACCTGCTCGCCGGGTGATGCATGCTCCAACTCTGAGCGGCCCTTGTTTATCTTTTCGATTGAAAAGGGCGTCCCATTGATGCTGAAGGACATTCCTGGGCTTATGATTCCCGAAATGGGCTCGCCTGTGAGAACTGCGCCGACCATGCTGATGAAATAGACATCCTTGATATTAAATGAGACTGACCTTGTGGAGGGGGCTGCTGAATATTGTTGGTTTTCCGGGGCAAGAGGCAATGGCATTACAGTCGCAGTTGATGGTGTATTTGGCCCTTCGGCAGCAGCTTGCACAGCACTTATATTTTCGGCAAGCAAGTATTTTTCAATAAAGCTCCTGAAGCCCCGGTAATACGCGCAGCCCCATATGGGCGTCTTGCGATAATAGAAGGTCTGGCCACTGCTCAAATCCACTATGACCGGCATCCTGAAAGCGGCAAAACTGGATTTTGGCTTCTCCTGCACCCATTTTTTGGCGTCTTCGCTTACATCCCCGGAGACCAAGACGGCAAAGCACGAAACCCCGGTTTGCATGCCCCTGGGCAGGCCCTCCGTAGTCTCGAGGGTATGCTTAAAGGCGTCTTCCGTGAACTTTTCCATGGACTCCTTCGTAACTGCATCCGCAAATCCTATTACTGCAGAGTTCTTCATTTGGGTCATGCCGGCAAGCGGCTTGAGTTGAGAATTCCTGGCCGCCACTATGTCAGAGCCGCCGATTTTCTCGGCGCTTATGTCAAAGCCGTCTGTCTTGAACCTTTCGATTGCCGCATTTATGTATGTGGACGCTTCCATTTTGGGTGTTATAGTTACGGTTGGATAATTAAGATGCTTTGAGGACAAATGCCAGGGTCACGAAACCGTAGACTATGCCAAATGCTATTCCCGCATGGCTGGCAAATGCGTTCCAGTGGAAAAAGACAGCGACGAGTGCCATGAACATGGCGAGTATGTGCCCCCATCTTTTCCCGGCGCGGAAGCCGGCAAAGGCCAGTAGGAACAAGATGCCGAAGAGTATGCTAAAGGGCGTGAAAAAGCCGCTAATCCCGGCAGGCAACCCGGATGCTTCCATGTACCAAGTCTGGGAAAGCAGAAATGCGCTCAGGAAGTTTAATGCTGCGCCTGTGAGCAGGAGCGCGAGTGCGACTGCCCTGAAGGGCTTTTTTGCCGACGTCGATGCCAAGCTTTGCTCGACTTTAACGCCTTCGGGGAGGTAGACCTTGTTTTCAGGCATATGTTAATTAGGATTCTATAAAAGAAAAGTGCTTTTCTTCCGCTAGCGGAAAGGATGACAACGGCCAGGCGCATGCTTCACTTATGAGAGCGCCATACGCAATTGCCAGTTTAATGGGTTAATCCAGATAATGGCATCAATTGGGCTTTAGGCTATTTATGGATTCTTCAATGTACCCCAACATGTTTATGTGGTGGGGCTCGCCTGCAATATTTTGAGGGCTGGCATATGTGAATCTCAATAGGTCTCCATTAACCACATATAAGATATCAATATGCTTCGTGGGTATGTTGTGGGTATTTGTAGAATACCTCATCTCTAAAACATCCATGCCATTAATAATCTTATGCTCTAGGTAATCCAATTCAAAATCTGTCTGTCCAGAAATAAAGCCACTAACCAGGGTATTCTTCTCTTGTTCACCAAAGTCAGCTGCGGTCGCCCCAGGCGGGGCTACAAAAAAGTAGGGCTTAATGCGCATTACATCCCCAAATAAGGAGCCCCATTTGGCAGTAACACCCGGCTCTAAGTCGCCTGAGGTTATCCATCCGGAAGGGGGAGTTATGCAAACGCCGTAAGTTTCATCGCAATATTCGCTAATGGCTATGTCATTATTTTCCGGCGAGGAGTAAGATGGGCCTATCCCGTTGTCGGGAGAAGGTATGGAGGTGTTGGGTGAGGAAGTATTATCGAGAGTGGGTATCAGAAGAACTGCGACTACTGCAATTAAAAATATCACTCCAATAATGGGTATTATTTTGTTCATTTTTGACACTTACTTTTATATTATTGGGTATTAAAATACTTTTTCTTCCGCTAACCGAAAAGATAAAGTAAGAAATGGTAAAGCTCTGTTCTGCACCAAAGCACGAGGTTCACTGAAAAGTGAGCCTGTGCACAACTTCAGAAAAACTGAAGTTCGTGTTGCAGAAACGCTTTACCATGTTTGCATAGAGGAAGAAATGGTAAAGCTATGGGACAAGGGCTATGAGCTCGAGGACGGGATAGAGCAGTTCACAGTCGGGGGCGACTACCTTCTAGACCACGACCTGGTCGAGTGGGACATAGCGGGTAGCATAGCCCATGCGAAGATGCTCGCAAAGATAGGCATACTCAAGAAGGGCGAGCTGGAATCGATTGAAAATGTCCTGAAGGAAATCCTAGTTCACCATAAAGAAGGTAGCTTCACGATACACATGAGCGATGAAGACGTGCACACCGCAGTCGAGAATGTGCTCACTGAGAAACTGGGACCCATTGGCAAGAAAATCCACACTGCCCGCTCGCGGAATGATCAAGTGTTGCTCGACATCCGGCTCTACTCAAAGAAGCGGATTCTGGATATATTCGACGCAGCCATCTGCCTTGCAGATGCCCTGATTGAGCTTGCTGAGAAGGGCAAAGAGATTCCAATGCCAGGGCGCACCCATACGCAGCTTGCAATGCCCTCTTCTGTGGGACTCTGGGCAGGCGCTTTCTTAGAGAGCCTCCTGGACGACCTTGAAGTATTGAAGAAGGCTTATGAACTCAACGACCAGTGCCCGCTCGGGAGCGCGGCCAGCTATGGCGTCCCGCTGCCCATAGACCGGCAAATGGTGTCAGACCTGCTAGGTTTCGCAAAGGTGCAGAACAATGTTCTCTACGCCAACAACAGCCGGGGGAAAGTGGAGTCCGTCATACTTGCGGCATTGGGCCAGATAATGGTAGACCTCTCAAAAATGTCAGGAGACCTCATCCTCTTTACGATACCTGAATTAAGCTATTTCCAGCTCCCGGACCAGTTCTGCACGGGAAGCAGCATAATGCCCAACAAGAAGAACCCAGATATTCTTGAATTGGTACGCGCGAAGAGCGAGAAGGTGCTTGCAGGATACTCGCAGACTTTGAACATTATAAAGGATTTGCCTTCGGGCTATAACCGGGACCTGCAGGAGACTAAGGAGCCTCTCATGGAGGGGCTTGGCATAACTGAAGCCTCGCTTCGTGTATGCGCCCTTGTCATATCCGGGCTTAAGATAAACGAGGAAAAATGCAAAAAGGCATGCGTTCCCGAAATATTCGCCACCGATAAAGCAATCGAGATGACCGCTAAAGGTATCCCCTGGCGGGACGCGTACATGAAAGTGGCGCAGGAGCTGGAGTCGCTCAAGGGTGAAGACCCGGTGAAGAACATAAAATCAAAGACGCATATGGGCGCCACGGGCAACCTTGGCCTTGAGAAATCTGCTGCCAAGATTAAGGCTGTGAAGGCTGAGACTGCTAAGAGCAAAGCGGGTTTCTCGGCAGCGATAGGGAAGCTGGTGGAGTGAAGCTAGAAAGGAAGCCTTGCCGAAAAAACCAAGAACTAGAAAGTAACGCTGCCGTATGGCGAAGTCGGGACTTCTGTTTCGAGATAATACCTATAGCAATTCATCATATTATCAGGTATGGATGTAGAATCATCACCACGATGAATTTCCCCGGGAATAGTGTTCCCATCAAAGACTAGATCGATTAGTGATTCTGAAGATTTTGCAAGTGAAGGGTAATATGAAAGATGATCGGCGTAGATAAATGGAGCATACCCCGTACCTATGTCCACCCCATCATAAATTATATGAGATTCATCGCCAACTTTTCTAACAAAGACTATGTGATCACCAAAAAGTAGGTATGGTCTGTGTCCGTATTTTTCAGCATAAATATCAATTTTACCCAAATTTTTCCAATTATATACTAGGTGATCTTCACCATATATCGAAATGACAAAGGCTAAATTCTCACCAAATAACCCAATCTCACTAATTTGCCCAAAATGGGCTTCATAAGGAATGCCTAGTTTTTGGTCTACATCATGGTACTTCCCATCCCAGAAAATCCACGTACCCATCTTTTTTGTTTGTAAATTACATGAAGTACTAAATGCAATACTATCACCGAATATAATGAAATCCTCACCCGGGCCCAAATTATACCCATCATAGATCACGGATTGACTTATACAAGTCCCATCATCCATTTCAAAACTAGTCAGGTCAGAAGAAAGATAAGCTAAATGTTCACCAAAAAGCATATAAAGGTGAGGCCCAGACACACTAAGTATTTGTTTTCCTTTCTTAAATAATTTTAATTGGTTGTTATTATCTAAAAATGCCACATTGTCATTGAAAATATAAATACCAGAACCCGGGCGCGGATATGAATTATACGCCGAATTGGGATGATAGCTATTTGTGGGTTGATGTATTCTAACAGGACGCCCTGTCTTACCTAACATTTTATTGTTGTACCATATGTTGTCTTCATTATCAACACATAATATTCCTGTAGTAGATAAAACACAATCGGCTCTTCCCATAGATTTAGAAAATTCAAAGATTTCTCCATTATAAAATACTTTTTCAAAGGAGCCTCTCTCAGCATCATAGTTATTAAATCGGACGTATATACTATCACCATAGAGAGAAAAATCTGTAATATAGTTCAAACCATCTCGCGTATAACTATAGATCGGCGAACCATCATATACAATCTCATAATTATTCCATTTTTCACAAGGAACATAGCATGGGTCATCATGTGTACAAACTTCGCTTTTACAATATGGGCCTACATGTGTGTATGCTGCGCGTCCTGCAAAAGCAGCTACTTCCCAACCACCTATAGTATAATCTCCTTCTTTTACACTAATAAAAGGGGTTGTAACCAGTTGGTCATCTACATAAATTGCTTCATAAGTATAATCGTTGCTAGGTCTTCTAATTTCTACTATTGGCCCCATGCATGGTGAAGCAAGAGGCGCAGAAGGGGCACAAATCTGGTCACAGCTCTTGTCTTCTTCCACTTCTTTAAGCTCCAATGCAGAGACCCCTTCCGGTTCGGAGTCTCTGCTAAGACTGTAACAATCACCATCGTGGCGTATCATATAAGGGTAGTTGCCACCATATAGGCCGGCCTCGTCTATAAAACGGAGGTATTTAGGCTCAGAATCCTCACAGGCTTCGTAATATACCCTTTCGATACAAGGCATCATAAACACGAAGTCGCTCTTGGGCTGGTTGCCATTGCATTCTATGGTGTCCGGTTCTCTCCAATAGTCGTCCTCCTTGCAGCTGTCTTTGGTACAGCAGTCGGGATTGCCGGTTAATCTAACTCTCGAAGACTTGCTCACCGCCCGCGCATTGTGCACTGTTATGGCCGCCTTGTTCACCCTTTCCGGGTCGTCCGAAGCCTCCCAATCCCTATAGACTTTGTCCATCCAAGGAAGGCTTATTTCCTTGTCACCGTCGCTGCCAGCCCATTCCGGCTTCAGTTGAAGGCTTTCCTGCGAAGCGCCCGTGCATTGGGATGAGTCTATAGTCACTACAGCCTCCGCCTTAATGCCGTCAGTTTCCATGGGTGCGTTGAACTCAATCCGCTCTCCCGACACTGATTTTACATGAGGCGAGACTGAAATAGTTTGGCCGGGCGTTCCGTATAGCCTTATCGTGCAAAGTGCGTCTTTGGTTCCAAAGCACTGGGCGTCTGGTCCGTCCTTTGTCTTTGGGTCAATGCCCTTTAGGTCAACCTGGTTCTGAGCAAAGCTGTTGAGAATATCGTAGTTGCGCATATTGCCCTCGCTTATCCTTATGTTTCCGGGTTCCGGGCTCTTCAATAGGTACTCGTTGATTTTGAGCAGGTCGGACCAGCCGAAGAGATACCAATTTGTGATATATGGGGCGGCAAGCAAAACGCGGGGCTCTTCCCTGGATTTGCCGGCTATTGCGCCACCCTGGCAGGCCAGGAATATGAAAAGCGACTTCTTGGTAAGCTGATGGGAGAAGAAATCTTCGTTGACGCCAATCACCGCAAAGAAGTGTCGGTTTTTGAACCAGTTATACAGACGGCCTATTGATCTTCGCATGCTTGCTTCGGCATCCCTATTGGTTGGCCTGAAGGGCCTGAATGCCCCCTCAACAGAATCCTTGCCATAGTCATTTTTCAATTTCCGCAGCCGGCTCAGGAATCTTGCACCCTCAACAGTGTCCGAACCAATCGATATCATTTGGCGGACATTAATTACTGGCGTGACAATCTTGTCCGGAAGATTGCCCAGGTCATAATACTCTATATTGTTGCCATACTTTCCAAAGGCGTAGCCGCCGTGTGCAAACATGAATACTATGCTTTCTTCGGTATTGGAAAGCAGGGCCGCGAGGTCTTCCACTCCGGGGCTGCCAAGTGTCACAATCCGCTGCTTGAAGAGATAGTCGTTTTCATGAAAAGGCTTAAACTTGCGTTCTGGGTCCAAAAAATGGTCTGTTACGTAACTGGACTTATCGTCATAGTAGTCCCCCGCCCGGAAATGGAATATTTGCCGGGTGGGCGAAACTATTGCACCGGGCCTGTTCAGTAGGTCATTGGCGCCGGATCCGGCAACTGCGGCGCCAGTCGGGCTTTGGAAATTTTGTCCACCTGCCACCATTGTTCCCGGCATGACAACGCGAACAGGGCCGGCGAGCTCTGAAAGCTTGTCCTCTTTGCTTCCGCTTGAAAGGAGTGTTGATAGCTCTGAAGAGAGTAGCGTTCGGGGGTAGTGGTAGGGATCCTCCGTGTTAGAGAGTATTATTACATGGGTTTCGTCGGCAGATTCCCACAAGCTATCCTTGAATCCTTCGGAATATGCTTCTGGTTTGGAAGCAGAATCAATAATGTATTTCATGGTCTCGGCCCAGTATCTTGGCTCCAGCTCCCATGATGCTTCGGATTGTGGGTAAACAAGGTTTAATAAATCCGACTCTTGTGAGTAGTGCCAGCGTTCGAGGTCTCCTGCAGAGGCTTTTGAGTCGAGAAATGGTGCCAATCTGCCAGGTTGTGATGAAGCATCCCCGTCCATCACAGCGTCATAAAATATCCTCATCACTTCCTGCTGGATCTCGTCCGGCATATAGCTGATTAACTCCTCTGCGCTGTAATCCTCCCCGGACACTAGCCCGTAGCATTCAAGCGGGTCGCCAGAATACCCAAGGGGGCAAAGGTAGTAGGAGGGCCTCACATTCACGACCTCAAGCCCGTCGTATGCCCGACCCATAAATATAACCAGGGGTTTTTCTGATTCCACTGAATCCAAGATGGACTGCAGCTTTGACCTTGAATCGGAATCAAGGTTAAATGGGTCTGAAGCGATGCCAATGAAATCCAGTAATTCCGCACTGCGGTTTGTGAAGAACTCTTTTGTGTAAGCGTCAACGGGCGGGAAATCATCGTATTGTTCCGGGCTCTGTGCCAATCCCGGGCTCTGTTGGGGGGGGAGTCCTGAGAAGAGGGGACTGTGGATGGAGAGGGGAATTCGCCGGGCCCTTCAGAAAAATCGCCAGATGGCCAGAATACCAGCGCGGCTGCGATTAGTATTATTAAGAGTATAGCTATGATTCCGATGATTTTCCAGGGAGGGGATTTTGGTTGTACCTTTGGTAAAGGGGGAGCCTTAGTTAATGAACTTCCGCAGCTCTGGCAGAAGTGCTCGCCTTCGGGGTTTTCCTTTCCGCAGGAGGGGCATATCATTCTTGATTATATTAGGCTGGTTTTAATAAAAAGGTCGTGGGGGATTATTTGTTGGGTTTCTTCAAATCTTTTTCCTGTTCCCCTTTTTCATCCGCCTCGACCGCAAGCGCGCCCATGTAGCCGCACTTTTCACATATGAACCTCTGCATGTCTCTGCCCATCCTGAAGAAGGTATCGTCAGCCGGTTTGAGCGGGCTTCCGCAGCGGGGGCATATAAGATTCATTATTATCTATTATTAATTAGTTTTAATTTCTCCTGGCTAAAAAACCTGCAATGAAAATACCGAAGCACATCGCTCTCATTCCCGACGGGAACCGGCGCTGGGCCGAAGAGAAAGGACTTAACCCCTGGGAAGGCCACGCCGCAGGTATAGCGCGATTCAGGGAATTCCTCGACTGGTGCTATGATCTAGGCGTTGAAGAAGTCACTGCCTACTCTCTTTCGAAAGAGAACTTCGGGAAGCGCGACCCCGCAGAATTGAGTTTCTTATTCGAAGTCTACGAAAACAAGCTGCGCGAGATACTAGAATCGCGGGAGTTTGCGGACAGGGAAATAAAGATAGGATTTGTCGGTGATATATGCAATCTGCCCGAAAGCATGAGGCGCCTTATAAAAAAAACAGAAAGGGAAAGCATGTGCTTCAGCAAGCGAAAGCTTAATCTATGTATTAATTATTCAGGGAGGGAAGAGTTGGTCAGAGCAGCGAGGGCTCTTTGTGAATCGGGAGAGCAAATCAGCGAGGAAAGCTTCCAAAAGCATCTGCTCCTTGCTGACGAGCCGGAACTCCTCATA
>CAYMNU010000031.1:0-8078 GCA_964391885.1 uncultured archaeon
TGCTGTCCTTGACAACAAACTCATGCAGTAGCCTTGTCGCGTTTTCAATATGATCCTCGTCAATGAAATAGCTCATCGAATCCGGGGCGACGGTGATACCCCAGACATTTACTCCCTCCTTGCCAAGTATCTCCGAGGTCTTTGAAAGAAGGCCCGCATATTCAATTATATCCTTGCCCACCAGGGTTACGCTGCCCAGCGGCTTGTCCATTTTTTTAACATTTGTTTCCATAAAATCACCCTTTATTTCCGTCCCGTCCGCACTTAGGTCCATGTGCCGGTTGTTGACTATTTTTAGAGTTGTTTTAGGGCCCTTGTAGATAAGGGAATCCCATTTCATGACTTTGGCCCCGCCCACCGCCAGGTCCCAGAGTACTGACACGTCTATCTCCGGGACAAGCTCTGCGTCGTCTACGACCCGCGGGTCCCCGCTGTAAACACCGTCTACATCAGTCACGATGGTGACTAAATCCGCATTAAGGCAGTTGCCTATCATGACTGCAGTAGTATCGCTCCCACCGCGCCCTATAGTCGTGACTTTGCCATCCTTGTCCTTGCCAAGGAAGCCGCATATGACCGGCACGATACCCTTCTTGAGCATGGGGTCAATGTATTTGAGAGCAAGCTTTCTGGTCTCTTCCAGGTTTATCTTTGCATTGACGAAATTGGAGTTTGTCACGACAGGCCATTCTTCCTGTGCCGGATCCACATAAACCGACTTTACTCCCAATGAATTAATTGATGCCGATAAAACTCTCACGGATGTCCTCTCACCCATCGCGGAGATATCGTCTTTCTGCTGCGGGCTGTACTTCCCCTCTGTTGATAATTCAAGCGCTTCTAGGAGGGCATTGGTGGTCTTGCCCATGGCTGAGACTACTACTGCCACTTCGTTGCCTTTTTCTACCTCTTTAACTATGCTTCTGGCAGCGTCCCTGACCTTCTGGCCGTCGCCTACGGACGTTCCCCCGAATTTGACTACGATTCTAGCCATAAGAAATCCTCTAACTTAGCAGCAGCAGGTATAAAAGTATTCGTCAACCCTTATTTATTGCATTCTTCCAAAGCACTTCAAACTTCCTCGAAAGCCTTTGTGCGAAATCCATCTCCTCAACTACTACGATTACCGGCTCTTCCAGCACCAGAACTATTGCAACCTTGTCGCCGTATATGTATATGGGGATACCATCGCTCTCAAATAGCCTACTCCTATCAAGCTGGCTTTCTATTCTCTTTGACCTGCCCGAATAAAGGAGCCTAGCTTTAACCCCCTGCTTTTTTCTCGCCCTGTAAAAACGCTTCAAAGGCATTGAGAGTACTTCGTCCGAAGCTGACGGGGCTCCCAATACTAGAAAATCCAATCCGGTTCTCATTATATCCCTAAAAACAGAATCAAGACCTTCTTCACCCTTGAATATCTCGATTTTCGCCCTCTTTCCCATGCCTTCATGCAGCTTTAGGAATTCAGGAACCAGGGCGGCAATTTGTTCTTTCTGCTCGTCTATCTTAGTCTTCATCTCGCTCAGGTAGTCTACGAGCTTCCTTGGATGGGCTGCTGTGTAGTATCGCATGCCCCTTCTTATCGTATAATTCACAAGAGCCTTTTCACCTAAGCTGTTAAGGGCATCGTAGACATGAGTTCTCGAGCATTTGATCTTTGATGAGACCTTGGACGCAGGCACGTCATCTTCCTTGAGCAGCTGAAGGTACACGTCCGCCTCTACGGGACTCAGCCCTATCTCATGTAGCAGTCCCGCCATCACTGTACTTTCTTCCATGCTAAACTAGAAGCAAGGCATTAAAAACTGTCGTCCTTTCTGAGGACGACGCATTCAATAGCGGTTTTATTTCCAGACCTGTAAAATCCCCATGCCTGTTCATATACTCCGCCTCTCACACCGCGCAGCGCGCGACAAGCGGGTGACTACCCATCTGGGTCTGGTAGCCAGGGCATTCGGCTCTGAGAAGATGATAGTCACAGGCCTCAAGGATCCTCACCTTTATGACTCAATAAAACGCGTAGTCGATTCATGGGGCGGCCCGTTTGAGCTAGAGTTCAGCCCCTCCTGGAGGCAAGTAATAACGAACTACAAATCCCAAGGCTACAAGATTGCCCACCTCACAATGTATGGCATACCCTGCCATGAACACATGCCTAAAATAAAGGGTATTTCAAATCTCCTTGTCGTGATCGGCGGAGAAAAGGTGCCCGGAGAGGTGTACGAAGAGGCGGATTTCAATATAGCAGTGACAAACCAGCCGCATTCTGAAATATCCGCGCTCGCGGTTTTCCTTGACCGGCTTCTTGATTCAGAGTTGCTTGAAAAAGATTTCAAAGGCGCAAAAAAGAGAGTAGTCCCACAGGAAAAGGGGAAGCGCGTCTTGGACTTGTGACTTCCCCTTTTTCGTAAAAACAGTGGCATCCATAGAAACGTTTTAATTAACTACAATTCTAAGATACTAACATGGGGGACAAGGACGAGCTCATCTCACGGCTTCTCTATGAGATGGTGGGCAATGAGGGTATACGCGTCATCAACTCGCTTTCCAGGCCATGCACCGACCTTAAGATACACGACAAGACGCAGATACCCATAACCCGCGTGAGAACGACCCTTAATATATTGCATAAGCATAACATCGTTTCCTATTGCTCGTCGCGCGATGAAGACCGGGGATGGTTCAAGTATACCTGGGAGCTGAAAAAAGGCTCGATAGAATCCAGCCTCAAGAATTTTTTAATCTCACGGATGATGAAACTCAAGCGAGACTTCCAGGAGATCTCACAGGTGGATTTCTTCAAGTGCGAGAACGGTTGCACGAGGCTGACATTCACCGAATCATATGAAGAGAACTTCCGCTGCCCCATATGCAACGCAGTCCTCAAGCCTGCTGATTCTATATCAGAAAGCAGGCAGATAAAGAAAGAGATACAGCAGATACGCAAGATGCTCGGGCTTCTCGGCCCTTTGCCTAATTCCCTCCGGCAAACGAACCCCCCCCAATAGCCTTTTATCTATTCTTTGGCAATATCACCCCCTAACTGCTTATTAAAATGATGGACGAATCCTCCGCACGCGAGCTTTTGATAACATTTAAGGTCCCTGCAAAGGTAGTCGAGCATTCCGAGGTCGTACACGAAACATGCATGAACCTTGTCGAGCTTTTGAAAGATCGGAAGCCTTATCTGAAGGTCAACAAGAGGCTGGTCTCCCTGGGTTCTCTCCTGCATGACATAGGCCGCTCAAAGACCCATGACATAAGCCATGGGCTTGCCGGCGCTGAGATTATCCGGGGCTTGAATGTAAAGAACAGCGCAGAGCTTGAGAAAATCGCCCTTATCTGCGAACGCCATGTTGGCGCGGGCATATCCAAAGAAGAAGCAGAAAAGATGGGGTTGCCCCTCAAGGACTATATCCCCCGGACAATAGAGGAAAAGGTAATCGCATACTGCGACAACACTTGCGACGGAAGCGTCGCTAGGGATCCCAATTATGCAGCGCTCAAGTTCGAGAAGGCCTTCGGGAAACAGAGCGATATCTCGAAAAGGGTCAGAGACTTGAACCGGTTCTTTGAGGGTCTTATAGGTGTGTGAGCGATGTATTGGAAATAATACCTTATATTATTTTTTGCCTTTTTTAGACTGTATTTCTTCCAGTATCCTTACCCTTTTTTCTATTTCGCCTATCTTGGCCTCTATCTCTATAAGCCTTCCCTGGTTTTCCTTGACGATTTCTTTGTAGCTTTCTTCATCTAGTGCTCTCTTGTAGAATTTGACCTTGGCTATCTTTATCATCTCTTCGAGCTCTTCCTTCTTCCTGTAAAGCTCTGATAGCTCGGAGCTTGCGGCCGGGTGAGGCATTGGCTTCTTAGCTCTAATTTTTTGGCTGTAAAGTACCACAAATAATCCGGCCAAAGCGGCCGTTACCAAAAGCCCGATGGAGTAAAGAGCATTTAATTCCTCGTCGCTTTTAGCAAAACCCGGCTGTTCTAACAGTTGTCTCACTTCATCTGCCCTGAAATCATCTTCTCGCCCTTCCAAAAAATTTCCCCTTGGTTCCAATATATTCAAACCAAAGTCAAAAATATTATTATGCCTCTTTCCAGAAATTATGTATTCAAATCTGATGCTGATTTTATAATTGCCCGGAGGGGGCTTAGCTTCGAGCCCATTCGCCACTACCTTGTTCTGAGCGCCGGGGCGCAGCTCCACCCTTTGCTCTCGAATGCCCAAGAGTTCATCCTCAAGGTAAACCAACATCTTTAAATCACCTTCAAAAGTCTCTTTTCCCGTATTTATTACCCAAAGATGCAGGTCAAATCTCTCCCCACTAATAACCTTTTCGGGATTGGTAATAATGTTATCAACCCTTAGTGGATTACAGTCCTGAGGGCAGGTCATCTCTTCGTCAGAATCACACACGCTGTCGCCGCAGAAACCGAGGGCGCTTCCGGAAACTAATATAATGGCAAGAAGAATTCGGGTAAAATTTAAGTCCATATTAATTATTACTTATATAATCTATAATAAAAATACGACCCCCATAAGCAGTACAAAGCCAAAACACGCCGACCACATACCCGGGCTCCATTCCATGACTTTGTCGCCATCCAGCGGCCCTATCGGGAGCAGGTTGAAGCCGGCAAGTAGGACGTTGGCGTAGGCCGCTGAGAGCGCCCAGGCGCCACCCACTGCAAAAAAGAACACAGCAAGCCCTATATTGGCTGCAGGCGCGGACAGAGAGATGACGCCCGCATCCCTGACTGTGACATCGCCTTCTGTGTGGACAAAGCCCGGGGCTGCGAATATGAGCCTGCCCCTGCTGATTATAGCAAAGACTATTACAAGGACTAAGCCTATTTCCCAAAGTTTGTAGCGCGATTCAAAGCCCATAGACTGGGCGACCAGCTTGTGAACGATCTCATGGCATATCACCCCTAGGACTATGCCGATTATGATGCCAGTGTCCGAAACCTTAAACATCTGGAAGGCTAGCACCATTGTTATCATGGATATCAGTATTCCAGCCAGCTCGGAGGAAGAGAAATGGATTCTGGGTCTCTCTTCCGGCTGCGGTATCATGCGCCTTCTGGCGATAGGCATAGGCCTCTGCATTTTCCTTTAATTATACGGCTCAAGCTATTATAATGCTCAAGCTATTATAATGCATAGGCTTGGCGCATAGCACCATAACTAAGGCAAGCAGTAAGAATATATGCCAAAATAAGTGTAAAACTGGAAATCAGTCGTTGCGCCTCTTGCTGTTGCCGAATCCGCAGGCTGAGCAGGGTCCTGTCGGAGCCAGATAGCTCTTCTTTCCGCAGCGTGGGCACTTCTTGTGCCCGTGCGTCTTCCTGGATTTCCTTTGTGTCGGTGCTTCGTAGCCCATTTTGTTTTTTAGTTTACTTTAGTTTATGAAAAAACAAAAGTCTTTGCACCAAAGGTGCAAATCCCATTTTGTTTTTTAGTTTATGAAAAAACAAAAGTCTTTGCACCAAAGGTGCAAATCCCATCTTTAATATTATACAAATCTAGCGGCTAATTTGACGGCGCGGATATAAAAACACATAAATATGGGAATATGTGCCAATCCCCTTGGTTTTCCATAAAAAAGCAAACTTAAACTATCTCATCCACGAAGCCTTTCGCATCGAACTTTTCTAAATCGCCGTAGCCCTGCCCCATGCCCAAAAAGATAACGGGCTTTTTCGTGATGTAGCTTATGGAAAGTGCCGCCCCGCCCTTCGACGCGTCCACCTTTGAAAGTATCGATGCGTCTATGCCAATCCTCTCGTTGAATACCCGGGCCTGCTCGACTGCGTCATTGCCCGCCAGAGCGTCGCCTATGAATATCCCCAGGTCAGGCTTGTTGACCCTGACGATCTTCTCCATCTCGCCCATTAAGTCGCTGTCGGACTGCATCCTCCCCGAGGTGTCGGCCAGTACCACATCTATTTTGTTGGCCTCCGCGTGCTTTATAGCATCAAAGACCACAGCCGCGGCATCGCCGCCTCTCTGGTGGTGCACCATCTTTACCCCTACCCTGCCTGCATGAACGCCCAGCTGCTCCTGTGCGCCTGCCCTGAAGGTGTCGCCTGCCGCAAGGACGACAGAGTAGCCCGCAGCCTTGAGCTTGTGGGCCACCTTAGCGATGGTCGTTGTCTTACCCGTGCCGTTGATTCCGAAGAAAACAATCCTCACTGGCTTCTTTGCATTTTTGATATAATCCATGAAATCCAGTTTGCCCCCTGCCTCGAGTATCTCCACAAGCGTTTCCTTGAATATGCGCCTCACCTGTGACTTGGGGTCGCTGAATTGCTCCTCTGAGAAGCGTTCCTTAAGGCGCCTGCTTATGGCCTCGGCAGCCTCCATAGCAACATCACTTTGCATAAGGCCCATCTGGAGCTCCCAGGTTATGTTCTCTATCTCGGATTCGCTCAGCCTTGCCTTGCCGCCCATGGCAGTCTTGAGACGTTTGCCGAAACCTATTTTTACCTTTTTCTCCACGCGGGCGTCAGCTTCCTTACTTGCTTCCGCATTTTCTTCAGGGACGGGAGAAGCTATTTCCTCATGATGTATTGTGGGCTCTTCCTCTGGGCTTTTTATTTCTTCCGGCAGCTCTTCAATCGCCTCCGGCGAAGCCTCTACCTTTTCCTCTATCTCTTCTTCCGCCTTCCTGAAGAGCTTTTTCAGGCCTCCGAACATGCTGTAGTTAGAATTTATTACTTTAAAACCGCTAAATAACTTGATGAATGAAAACATTCAAAAACTAAAGCCTAAAATCGTGCAGATACTGGCGAAGAACGGCGTAGCCAAAGCAGGGATTTTTGGATCTTATGCAAGAGGTGAAATGGAGGGGGAGAGCGACATAGACATACTTGTAGAGCTGGACAAGAAGGCCACCTTATTTGATTTCATCGGAATCAAGCAGGAGTTAGAAGACTCCTTGCAAAGGGATGTAGACCTCGTTGAATACAGCAACATAAAGCCGGCCTTAAGGGAAAGCATCCTGACCGGGGAGGTCAGAATACTATGAAGAGAACGCTGAAGGCATACCTGGAGGACATCTCCGAATCCATCGCCCTAATAAACGATTATGTGGAAAACCTCAACCAGAAAGAGTTTGAAAGATCTATTGAAAAACAGGATTCTGTCATACGGCGGTTTGAGGTAATCGGCGAGGCCACTAAGAACCTTCCGGATTCCTTCAAGAAAAAGCACCCGGAAGTGCTTTGGAGGAAGATGTCTGGAATGAGGGATGTGCTCATACACGAATACTTCGGCGCGGACAAGACGAGAATCTGGAATACTATAAAAGAAGACCTCCCTAAACTCTCTGAGCAGATAAGCAAGATCCTCGAGAAAGAAGATGTCTGAAGAGCTTTTTCAGGCCTCCGAACATGCTGTAGTTAGAATTTATTACTTTAAAACCGCTAAATATGGCGATGGGCAATAAAATAGCAGACATTAAGCCGGACATTGTGGAGATACTGTCTAGAAACGAAGTAGCTAAGGCAGGCATATTCGGCTCTTATGCAAGAGGTGAACAGACAGAAAACAGCGATATCGATATCTTAATAGAATTCAGCGGAAGAAAGAGCCTATTCGATTTAGTCCGGGCTGAGAGAGAACTCGGTGAACGGCTTAAGAGGAAGTTCGAGCTTGTGACTTACAATTCGCTAAACCCCCTGATTCGCGATTCAGTGCTTGCTGATGAAGTGAGGATTATATGAAAAGAGACCCACTAATCTTTATTAAGCATATTGACGAGTGCATTTCAGATATAGATGAATTCATGTCCGGCAAAACAGAAGCTGACTTCCTAGATGACAAAATGCTCAACAAGTCAGTTATCCGAACTCTTGAGGTTATGGGTGAAGCGGTTAAGAACCTTCCAAATGATTTTATTGGCCGTTATCCAGAGATCCCGTGGGCCGATATTGCGGGCACTCGAGATAAACTAATCCACAATTATTTTGGAGTGGATCTGAATCTGACCTATGAAATAATCAAAGACGACCTCCCTGAACTAAAGAAACAGATAAAGGGGATACTTGAGTTGGAAGTCTAGGGCATT
>CAYMNU010000032.1:0-7328 GCA_964391885.1 uncultured archaeon
GTCCTCTGAGAAGGAGCGTGCTATTTAGAATAAAATCGAATAAAAAGAGTTAGAACAAGTAGGGGAGTATATTTAGGAGCAGAATCGCGATTATCATGAAGGTAAGGCCGTTAGTAAGGACCTTGGAGAGCTTCTTCTTCTTTGCCCATTTGCTTGAGCTTTCCATCCATTGGAAGATGTTCCTGTAGACGCCGTGGCCGTCGAAGATAGGTATCGGCAGAAGGTTGAAAAGCCCTACTGAAAGATTTACTATGAACATCCACTTAAGGAGAATAAACAAAGAAAGGGCCAGGCCTCCGGAGAGCTTTGAATATGTCAGTTCGGGAGCGAATATGGACATGGTCCTATCTGCCCGGGGGGCAACACCCAAGAAACCAGCCTTGGGCGATTGGGGGTGGGATGCCAGCACAGCCTCAAATTCACCCCTGTTTGTTGCAATCAAGACAGTCTGCTTGGCTGTGGTGTCGCCCAGAACTGCATAGAACTCTTCAAGGGTGGAAATGCGAGCAGAATCTAGGGAATATAAAGTATCTCCAGGTTGCATGAACTCGGCCGCGGGCGCGCCCGCGATTACCGTGCCTATCGCTATGCCTTCGGGGAAGACCCACCCCTGCGATAGTATGAGGCTTGCCAAAAGAATGGATATCAAAGCCAAAACCGCAATATTCGCAAACGAGCCCACCGCGAATACCCTGGCCTGTTTGATTGGAGTCTCTTTCTTGAACTGTTTCTCATCGGGCTCTACGAAAGCGCCCAGAGGCATCACACTCATGGTGGCTATGCCCGTGTGCACGACCCGTATCCCCTGCGCTCTCGCGACAAGGCCGTGAAAACCTTCGTGGAGTATAAGGAGGATTACTATAGCTATGAGAAGGTCCGGAAATATGGGAATGGATATGCCCAAGCCGCCGGGATCCTTGAGGACTGGGGCACCGTCCTCCATCGCCGGGAGTGCGGGATACACTGCAGACATCTCGCTCGCCCCCAGAGCAAACACTATGCCATAGACTGCAAATTGCAAGATAAGGTAACCGGGCGGCCCGAGTACGCCGACAAATATTCCAGATATCAGCGAGAGAACCTCATCTTCCATCCAAAACTCAAGCAAGAATGGGGATGCAAACACCAGGAAGGTTAATGCAAACGCCAGTATGCTTGAGTGGCCCTTGCTTAGGCGCCCGGAAAATTTAAACACGGCGAAGCCTATGAGCAGCGATAACGCAAAGGCTATGAGGGAAAACTGTATGAAGAAAGATGGGGGGTATATGCTTAAGATAGATTGGGACAAGAAGATATATGACGCCGCAAAAGCTAGCGAGGACAATAGGACTGCCCGTGCCCTGCCTTTCAGGTGCCATGCCACAAAGGCTGCGCCAATGCCCCCGAAAAGCAGGACTATCGCAAAATCCCCTACATGCGTCCAGAAACGCGAGTAACGAGTACCTAGGCTGTCAATAAGCTTGAGCCCCATCTTCGAATCTATCTTGAAGAAGAAAAGGCCGAACCTGCCCTTGCCGACAAAGTAATTCATCGCCGGCCACATGACAAGCATTGTGGCACCCACGGCAACGGAAAGCGACCAGCCGCCGAAGTCCTGTTCGAACAATGCATTGAACAGCAGGGCTACGGCAAGGGTAACAATCAACAGCGCAGTCGCTTTAATTAAACGTCTGGAGGACATGGGTATTTTACTTCTCCCCCTTAAAATAAGCGAGTTCAATATGCCTAAAATAACGCTTGTAGGTACGGCGCACGTCTCGAAGGAGAGCGTCAAGGAAGTGGAGGAGACCATCCTCAAAGAGAAGCCCAAATACGTCGCCCTAGAGCTCTGCGAGCCGCGCTTCGAAGCGCTTACCAAGAAGAAAAAATGGGAGCAGACACCCATAAGCGAGCTCATTAAAGGCAATAAAGCGTATTTCCTCTTAGCATACTCGCTGCTTTCCGCTTTCGAGCAGAAGCTTGGGGAAAAGACGGGAGTGAAACCCGGCGACGAGATGCTTGCAGGCTACAAAGCCGCCAAGAAGACGGGCGCCGAGGTGGTGCTGGTCGACAGGCCCATAGCCATAACCCTCAAGCGGGCCTGGAAGATGTCCGGAATCAGGGAAAAGCTGCGCATACTCAAGGAGTTTCTTTTCTCTATATTCGGCGGCGAGGAGATAGATGAGCAAACCATCGAAGATTTGAAGAAAGAAGATGTGCTTTCAGAGCTTATGAAAGAGCTCGCCAAGGTTGCGCCATCAGCCAAAAAAGTGCTAATAGACGAGAGGGATGAATACATAGCCGGCAAAATCAAAGAGCTGGACGGCGACGTCGTGGCTGTAATCGGCAAAGGCCATCAAAAGGGCATCGAGAAAAGGCTTAAGCAAAGCAAAAGAACGGACTTTGAAAAGCTCGAGGAGATACCTAAGTCTTTCTTCAAATGGCGCTGGCTGTTCTATGGTTTGACTGCATTGATAATCGGGCTCTTCGTCTGGGTAGGCATAAGCAACCCGTCCCAGCTGCCTGAATACTGGTTCTGGTGGAGCGTTATAAACATAGGGTTCACGGGATTAATGGGCATTATTGCAATGGCGCATCCCCTTTCCATAATCGCCGGGGCGCTTTCCTCGCCGTTTACCTCGCTTTCGCCGACAATAGGCGCAGGATGGGTGGCTGGCATCGTCGAAGCCAAGATAAGAAAGCCGTCGGTGAAAGACTTCAAAGGCCTCAGGGAGCTTAAGGGTATCAGGGATTTCTGGAAAAACAAATTCACCCGCGTGCTTCTCGTAGTCTCGCTTGTGAACACGGGCAGCATGATAGGCACATTCGTGGCACTACCTTATCTCTTGAGCCTGCTCTAGCGCTCCTTGTGCATTTTTCCCGTTAAGTGCTCTAAATGCATTTTTATAATATAATGTCATAATAATTATAGAGAATAATTATAATGGATTATATGAGCATCGGGGTTCGGAGCGATACGAAGAACATGTTGGAGACCCTAAAGAGAGAGCAAGGAATTAAGACATATGATGATCTCTTGCGGGGTTTGGTCAGCAGGAGCAGGAGCTCTATGATAGAAACTATGTTCGGCATGGAGCCCGGCGTCGGCGGGTTCAAGAGGGAAAAGAATGAATTTGAGCGGCTTTAAAATATTTGTCGACTCTTCAGTGTGGCTGGAGATACTGGACGGCAGCGATAAGGGCGAGCGGGCAAAGGATTTTCTAGTCCCTCGAAAAATATTGACTAGCAGTATCTGCGTTGCCGAGGTAGAAAGGGTTCTCCTGAGGAAAGGCAGAACGTCTAAACTGGATTTTATCAGGTCTGTGATGGGCGGCTGCGTGGTGGATGTCGACGTGGAAACTGCCAGAAAGGCCGCCAAGATGTCCGTAGAGAAAAAGCTTGGGATGGCTGATGCGCTAATCGCCGCCAGCAGTGCAATAGAAAGAAGTGTTTTGTATACCTGCGATTATGATTTTAAGGATAAGGGTTTGGACGTAATAATATTAGACTAGCGCTTCTCCTTTCTTACTACCATTATATCGCCCAGCGTAAGGGAGCCCCCGCTTTTAGCGCTGGGAACGCCCTGCTCTTCATCGCTGGCCATCTCGGTTAGCTTTACATGCAGGACTTTCTCGAGCTTATGGGCTATCTGCAGCGAGGGTATGTAACCATGCTCTATTCGCTTTATCATTGAGGCGTGCTCGCTGGCCTTCTTGCCCAAGTCCTCTTGTTTCCAGGCGTTCTCTTCGCGCTTCGCTCTCACTATCTCCCCGATGTTCTCGATTACTTCCTCAGTCCTGGGTATTATTTCCTGATTCTGCCTCTCGATGCGCTTGATTTCACTGGGCTTCGGGGCTTCCCTGAGCTCTTCTATTATAACGCCGTGAGAGGCGCATCGCTCGCAGGCTATCGTTTCTGTGCCCGCCACTTTGGCAAGATATCTGGCTTCCGGAGCTCCGCAAAGGTCGCAGGATTGACTCATTTTCTTAACTCCTTTACTTTATCCTCTGGCAATTTTGAATAGAAGCGGTTTGCGATTAACAATTGGGAATCTATGAATGGGCGGAGCTGATTTTTCCATTCGCGCGGGTTGGATTTTACATATTCCGCCCAGCGATCCACCTGCTCTATGTGCGATTCATCCCTCATTTCAGCTTTATTGCCCTAATCATGCCCTTGAGCCTGATTATTTCTTTTTCATTTAGACTGTCGGAGTATATAATCCTTAAATGGCGGGCATCCTCCAGGTCCTTGTCCGATTTAAGGAGCTCTTCCTTGAATGCGATGTTGGTTTCTATGCTGGAAAAAAAGATGTCAAGGCCTGTTAGAGGCAGCTTTTTGCGATTTTCCAGCTGGTCCTCGTCCAATGCATCTTTGGCGAGCTTGAGCTCCAGCTCGGGGACGTAGGCGCCTTTGCGGACATATCTTATGCTACAGTCTTCGGAGAGGTAGTCGCGATAGAGTGATTCAGCGCTGCTTCCCTGTATGCACTCAAAGCCCCCCTTCTCAAGGTCTTTGTGCAGCGCCCTGAAAGACTCTAAGCCTATGCGGTCGATTATCATGTCTATGTCTTCAGTGCCCCGGCTCCTGCCATGGGCTATCGCAACGAAGCCGGACACTATTATGTACCTGCAATGACTGCCGACTATTGTGCATGCATCCTCGGCGAACTTGTCAAGCATGGTCCTATCGTCAACAGGATGATGAGAATTCATAGGTATTTAGCTTTTATCTATTCAAATATTAAAATCCCGATGGATCCCAAAGAGGGCGATTATATTGAAGTGGATGCCGGAGATGCTACATATACAGGCGTCCTGATGCCAGCAACGCAGAAGTCCGACAATGAGCATATCGTTCTCAAGCTGGATTCAGGATATAATGTGGGCGTGTCTAAAAAGAAGATAAAGTCAATTAAGAGGTTAAAGGAAGTGTCAAAGGCAGGGGGATTCCAGCCAGAGAAAGTGAAGGAGAAGCCCGGGCTGCCGAAGATATGCATACTGCATACAGGGGGCACCATAGCCTCCAAAGTGGATTACAGGACGGGCGCGGTTTACTCCTCATTCACCCCAGAGGACCTGTTACAGAGCTTTCCTGAGCTTAAGGAAATCGCTAACTTCAGCTCGAAGCTGGTCGGGAACATGTGGAGCGATGATTTGAGGTTTGCTCATTTTAAGCTGATTGCTGAAGCAGTTAAAGAGCAGGTTGAGAAGGGAGTTGATGGAATAATTATCGGAATGGGGACCGATAATCTTGCCGTGGCATCCGCTGCGCTCGCGTTCATCTTTGAGAAACTGCCGGTGCCGGTGATTTTTGTAGGGGCGCAGAGAAGCTCTGACCGGGGCAGCAGCGATGCGGCGATGAACCTGGTATGCGCGTCGCGTTTTATCTCAAAAACTGATTTTGCAGGTGTGGCGATATGCATGCACGCATCGTCGAGCGACGATGCCTGTGCCATATTACCAGCTACGAAAACCTGCAAGCTGCACTCCAGCAGGCGAGACGCTTTTAAGGCGGTGAACGCCTCGCCGATTGCCGAGGTAGACAAAGAAGGGAGGATAAAGTTCCTGGTTAAGGCTTACGCAAAGCGGGGCGGGGAGCTCATTATGAGGACTGGGATGGAGGATAAGGTCGGGCTGATAAAAATAAGTATAAACATGTTCCCGGAGCAGTTCCTCGCCTTTGCGGGCTTTAAAGGGCTCGTCATCGAGGGTACCGGGCTAGGCCACACTCCGGGGCAGACCCCGGATGCGATATCGAAGCCGAATGCAGGAATCTACAAAGCTATTAAAGGGCTTGTTGATTCCGGGACTCTGGTCGTGATGACTACGCAGTGTTTGTTCGGAAGGGTGAATATGCACGTCTACGACAAGGGCGAAGACCTGGTGAAGCTGGGCGTGGTTTCTGGGGAAGACATGCTGGCGAACACTGCACTCGTCAAGCTAAGCTGGCTGCTTGGGAACTATTCCAGGGATAAGGCTAAGAGGCTCGTGGGCGAGAACCTGAGAGGCGAGATCTCTGAGGGGAGCGAGGAGAGGTTCGTAGTGTAAATTTCTGAAAACAGATGATATCTATCCTAAATAAAGTAACAGATGTATGCATCAAGAACTTGGAATTATTGTTCTACTGAAAGCTTTTATAAGACAATACTTCTAATTATTGTATTATGGATGAATTGATTAAGACAATAATACGTGAATGGAAGGAAAAACTCCCTGGAAACATACATTCTAGGGAAACGGATTTAAAAGATTTTATCGACGGCAGGGTAAATAAGATAATCGCAGTTACAGGCTTCAGGAGGGTGGGCAAAAGCTATCTCATGTTCGATGCTCTCGAGAACATTGAAGAAAAGAGCCTGTATGTGAATTTTGAGGACGAACGTATCCCGTTAAAGACCGAATTCCTGACTGATTTGTGGACTGCCGCCAAGAGTGGGGACATCAAATATCTTTTCCTCGACGAATTGCAGGAGATGCCCAATTGGGGCAAGTGGCTCAGGAGAGTCTATGATAGCGGAAGCGTCAGGATCTGCGTTAGCGGGTCTTCCTCAAAAGTCTCCAGCAGGGAGATTCCGACTGAGCTTAGGGGCAGGTCTCTCGAGGTCAAGATAAATCCGCTCTCAATGAGAGAATTTCTCGAATTCAGGGGCGTGCCGGAAAATGACGCAGCCTCATATTGCGGAGAGTACATAAGGTACGGTGGCATGCCCGAGGTGGTATTATCAGAAGAGGCAAGGAAAAAGATCCTTTTGCAGGAATATTATAATACGCTGGTGAGGAAGGATCTTGTGGAACGCCATTCGATAAGGGATGAAGAGGCCCTAAAGGCCCTTATGAAGCTGCTTTTGGACTCGAAGCAGTACACTATCACCAAGCTCGCAAATACACTTAAAAGCCTGGGTTATGCAGTCGGGAAAAGCACGGTGCAAAGGTATGTTTCCCACATGGAAGACGCTTATTTCCTTTATAGCCTGCAGGTTTTTTCCACAAAGATAAAGGACAGCATGCAGGCTCCCAGAAAGGTATACCTAGTAGATAACGGCTTCATCCAGCTCGCCTCAGAAGGTGCGAGGGGGAATGGGAGACTGTATGAGAACGCGATCTTTAACCATCTCAGGCAAAGCCTTGATGAAGATAAGGAGTTGGCATACTGGAAAGACAGCCGTGGCCATGAGGTGGACTTTTTGCTAAGGTCGGGCGGGAGGGCTATGATGCTGGTGCAGGCATGCTATGACCCTGCCGATGCCGAGACAAGGCGAAGGGAGACCAGGTCCCTGATAAAGGCTTCGGAAGACACAGGATGCAATAATCTGATTGTGGTCACATCGGGATATGAGGGCTCGGAGG
>CAYMNU010000033.1:0-5292 GCA_964391885.1 uncultured archaeon
CTTGTGCCGCACCAGGCCAGTACACCATGACTGATTTCATGGCTTGAGCCTGCCTGCGGGAGATACCCCGGACTTCAGTCCGGGGAGTACGTCATTTTACACTAATGTAATGACTAATCAAATATAAATCACAAGCTTCCTTCAGCCACAACATCGTGCCTGTGGATGCTCTCCTGCGAAACCGTCTTCGTGCGTATCCTGCAGTCTACAAACTTCTTTTTCGCGCCCTCCAGGATTCCACGAGTCACATCCTCGACAAATTTCGGATTGTCGTGTATGCGCCTCACAATATCATTCTCATCTTCTGTCTTCACTAGCGTGTAGACTGGGCAGGAAAAAGAAGCCTCGACAACATCTATCAAATCGTTCAAACCCACTTTCTTATCAAAATCACAGCAAAGCTCAAGTTCAGCGACTGCGCGCTGAATATGCGGGTAACCGGTGTTTTCCTTAGAGTGCGGGCAGGCAGTGTTCCCAATAACAGAAACCTTCAGGATTTTTTTGTATTTACCACCTTCATAAATTGTTTTTACTGCAACATCATGGGTCTCCATAGTGTCTTTTTTGGAAACTGGTGTTTTCTTCTCTACAACGAGTGCAGTTTCCAGACCGACTTCTGCTCTCTCAAAAGGATGCCTTGAGGCCAATTCTTCGATAATATCCCTCTCCAGATTCTCAAAAGTCTCGTGCTGGTAGGCGGCCTTGGAAGTGACAATTTCACTTATGGATTCCACCAGCCGCGACATGTGAATGCCTTTCTTATCATGTCGCAAGTCTATAAAAACATCAAAGCTGGGGACGAACTTATACATATGCCCACCAAAGCCGGTTTTTACAAGCACCCTTAGGTTTGCGATGCCTACGCGCTCAAGCTTCTTCAGGATTTCCGGTGCGCATTCCTGGGTTTCTTTATTCATAGAAATAAGTCTTAATATGCACTGTTCTGGCATTTGCCAAGCCCCTCAAAACCGTCTGTCTCTTTGAACCCTGCCATGATGTTCATATTCTGCACTGCAGCCCCGCTCGCGCCTTTAACCAAGTTGTCGATGGCGGAGACCACTATAAGCCTATCACTATCTTTTGTGAAAGCGCCCACATGGCAGTCATTGTTGCCATTGACATCCTGCAGGCTCGGCACTCCGTCAATCACTTTGGTGAACGGCTCGCCTTTGTAAGCCTCGTTATAGGCCTTTTCTATCCTTTCCAGATCCCAGTCCCCGAATGCGTGTACGGTTGTTATTATCCCGCGGAAAACATTAAACACATGCGGCGTGAAATGTACCCTGATGCCCAGCTCTTGCTCCATCTCCGGCACGTGTCGATGAAAGCCTATCTTATACGGAATTAGGTTATCGACTACACGCTCAATCAAATCGCCCTTCGGCTCCCTCCCCGCGCCGCTGTATCCTGTCTTGGAATCTATAACCACATTATCAACCTTGAAGTTCTTGACAAGTGGCCACAAGGCGAGTATCGCTCCCGTAGCCAGGCAGCCCGGATTTGCTATGACCCTGGCTCTCTTAATACCACCGCGGTGAAGTTCAGGAAGGCCGTAGACTGCTTCGGCAATCAGTTCTTTCGCCGTATGCTTGACTTGGTAAGTATCTTCATAGACTTTGTAATTTTTCAGGCGGAAGTCCGCAGAGAGGTCGACTATCTTCGTCTCCAGCTCTTTTGCGTACTCCATCGCCTTTGTATGGGGCGTGCAGGTGAAGACGAAATCAGAGTCGTTTGCCTTGGACCTGTCATATTCTTCAAATATAATATTGTTAGTGAGGTAGGGGTGCAGCTCCTTAACGCTTTTGCCTGCATACCTCGTCGAGCTTACCGAGACCTCATCCACCTTCGGATGATTTTCAAGTATCCTTAGAAGCTCACCCCCGGTGTAACCTGAGCCTCCAAGTATATACACACTTGTCATTTTCCTAGGTATACCAGGGTTTTCGCGTACTGCTCCTGGCTTATGAATTCCTTATCAAGCATGTATGACATGAGCTGCTTCAGGGTCACGAGTTTATGCAGGTTAATACCTTCTTTTACCATGGCCTCTTCGCCGCCTTGTTCCCTGTCCAGGACTATTCCAAGGTCTTCTACTTTCGCCCCCATAGCGCGCACAGGCTCAAGAAAGTCCAGCTTGCTTGTACCTCGTGTCATCAGGTCATCTATTAGCAAAACCTTGTCGTTCTCGCTTATTATGCCTTCGACCCTAGACTTAGTTCCATAGTCCTTGGGTTTTTTCCTGATGTAGGCCATAGGCAGACCCGTCTTTATCGCGACTGCGGCGGCAAGCGGTATTCCAGCAGTCTCCATGCCTGCTAAAACAGTTGCATCCGACTTTTTAGCAATCTCGGCCAGCCCATCTGTGACTATATCAAAAGCTTCAGGATGCGATGGCAGTGCCCGCAGGTCTACATAAATAGGGCTGGTCTCACCGCTGACGAGGGTGAACTCGCCGAAGCGGAGAACATTTGCTTTCGTAAGCGCCTCAAGAATCTTGTTTTTGTCCATTTTATTGTGAGTCTTTGTCTTGACAACCGAACAATAAAAGTCGCTTCATCAAAGATGAAGTCTATTTCCCCCTTATTTTTGACCATTGTCCTATTAAATTACAGAAAATGCTCACAAAACGTATAATCCCCTGCCTGGACTGCGACTTGTCAGTGCCGCAGGGCAGGGTTGTGAAGGGAATCAAGTTCAAGCAGATACGCTACGCTGGCGACCCGGTGGAGCGCGCAGAGTTTTATTACACTGAGGGCGCCGATGAGATTGTATTCCTTGACATAACTGCATCTTCAGACCGCCGCGGCACTATGTGGGACGTCCTCCAGAGGACAACAGAGCGTGTCTTCATTCCTGTGACCTTGGGTGGGGGTATCCGCAAGGTGGACGATATAGTCCAGGCTCTCAAGTCCGGTGCAGACAAAGTCTCGATGAACACCGCAGCCTTGGAAAACCCCAAACTAATAAGCGAGGGCTCGAAGCGATGTGGAGACCAATGCATCGTTGTTGCAATCGATGCGAAGAGAACCCAAGACCGAAAACCCAAGACTGGCGACGACGCCTCTTGGAATGTCTGGACCTACGGCGGGCGGAAAGACACAGGCATGGACGCGGTGGAATGGGCTCAAAAAGCTCAGGATTTGGGTGCGGGGGAAATACTACTGACCTCAATGGATTCAGACGGTGTTAAGACGGGCTACGATCTTGAACTCACCCGCACAATCTCCGAGGCGGTTTCCATACCTGTCATAGCATCAGGCGGGGCCGGGAAGCCGGAGCACCTTCTCGCAGCGTTCAAGGAAGGCAAGGCTGATGCCGCTCTCGCTGCATCAATCTTCCACTTCGGGGAGTACTCGATTAGAAGCGTGAAGGAATATTTGCGGGGTAACGGAGTCCCGATGCGGCTTTAGGAAAAATGAAGATGCGCAACTTCAACGAAGTTGAAGTATATTTTCATTCCAATACACCCAAACTTATAGCGAAATGAAAATACGTAACTTCAAGCCCACAGACGCCGAGAAGGTCGCAAAGCTCAGCAACGATAATTCAGATGTCTTTCAATACTCGGACGTCAGCGAGGCCTTCCTCAGGAAAATGTCGGAAGACCCGAGCTACCATATGTTCGTCCTTTCCGACGGCAATGCGATTATCGGCTTCTGCGGCGTGAACTACTTGCAGCTTCCCCTAGCAGAGCTTGGGCCTATATGCGTTGTCGCAGGGAGGCGCGGAGAGGGCCTGGGCCGTCTCCTGGTTGACTCGATATTGGAGTTCCTTGAGCCTCTCAATGCAAAAAAGCTGTTCATAAAGGTAAAAGTCTCAAACACCGAAGCCCTTGATTTCTTCGAGAAGCTGGATTTCATCCGCGAAGGCGATGTTTCAGTAGGTGGAACTCCTGCCATTTTCATGAGCCTGGACCTCGGTTAATTGCTCCTTGCTTTTTGTTTAGCTATTTTCTAATATTCTGATGGACTGGAAGTGCCTGAAGCCCAGGAAGCTTGAAGGAAAGGAGCTAGTCATAGCCGTGGTCCAGGACGAGGATAACAAGAAGCTTGCAATGGTAGCTTTCCAGGATGAAGAAGCATTTAACAAGACCCGCGAAACCGGGGAGATGTGGTTTTACTCGCTTTCCCGAAAAAGGCTATGGAAGAAAGGCGAGGTCTCAGGCAATGTCATACTTGTGAAGCAGACTCTTATTGACTGCGACGGCGATGCGCTGCTCTATATATGCGAGTTGACTGGTGCAGCATGCCACGAAGGCTTTGAATCATGCTTCCACAGGACCCTTGACGGTAAAACTGTGGGCAAAAAACTATTCAACCCCGACGACGTTTATTGAGTTTATTCAGCTCTCTTTCAAGATCCTTGGAGACTATTGCCCCTGCAAATTTCCCTTCTTCAACGACAAGCCCGTAGCCCCGCCCCATAATCATAGATATAATCTCTTCCCTGTTGCCGCCAAGATCCAATATCGGCGTATCCTTGCCCATGCTTTCCTTTACGCTAGCGCCTTTCAGCCTGCGCGAGTCGAGGACTCCGAGAAGCTCATAATCCTTTCCCAAGACCGGGTAGACGCCTTGCTGGGGCAGTTCTATACTCCGGAAGTCATCCATTCCCAAATCCGGGCTAACCGCCATGATATTCCCTTTCACCAGCTTCCTGAAATCAAGCCCTTCTGCAAGCGCGGACATCTCCACCATCCTGAGTTCTGCCAATCCTGCTATAAAGAGGAAAACAGCTATAAAAATCAGCCAAAGGTTGCCTATAATTATAGCAAGGGTTATAAGCGCGGCCAGAAAACCATGTCCAATCAGCAGGGCAATCTTCGTGGCTCTGACCTTGTCAGTGAAAGAGGCTATCAGCGAGCGGAGCACCCTGCCCCCATCCATGGGGAATATAGGGAGGAAAAGGTTGAACATGCCCAATATGACATTCACATATGCGGCTATAAGGGCGAGATTAAAGAGGGATAAAGATTCCATAAACTCCATTGAAATAAGTTTTTCGGAAACCTGTTCAATACCTGCAGTTGCCAAAAGGGCCGCGAACAGGAGAATACCCAAACACAGGCTCATCAATGGTCCTGCTATGCTAATTTTAAACTCTTTCAGCGGCTCTGAGACCATGCCCATGCTTGCTATGCCTCCCAGGGGCCAGAGGATTATCTCCTTGACCTTTACGCCGTTCCTTAAGGCTACCAGTGAATGGGAGAGCTCATGGGCCAAGACTGATGCGAAAAGTATAATGAAAAAAAGGAAGGATTGTAGCGCTGCAAGCAGACCCTCGCCTAAACCG
>CAYMNU010000034.1:0-11925 GCA_964391885.1 uncultured archaeon
ACATCCAGTATCGGGTTGTTCTCGGTATCGCCAGCAGGGCAGTAAGCCTTTTTGATTTTTTCCTCGATGCTTTTCACATCCTCGTGCACTGCGATGATAGTCTCAGGCTTGCTCGAGCTCATCTTGCTCTCCGGCCCACCCAGTGAGACTATAAGCGGCGTGTGGATGCAGATGGGTTTCTTGCAGCCGATGTTCTCTAACTCCTCCCTGGCGAGCATATGTATCTTTCTCTGCTCGATGCCCCCGTAGCAGATGTCTGCGCCTAAATGCTTGATGTCCGCAGCCTGCATTATCGGATAAAGCAGTTGCGAGACGTGAGAGTTTTCCAAGTCCCTCGCCACCTGCTGCATAGAGCGTGTGGCGCGATTGACTGTTATGCCTGTACCCATCTTAAGGACATCGTGGAAGTATTCCGGCTTCAGCTGGAAATCGCTGCCCTTCACAAATTGCGTTTTTTTCGGGTCGAGACCCAGTGATATGAAACAATGTCTCCAGTAGTCGACCATCTTTTCAATCCAGCTCTCATCCCCCTTGCGGTTGAGAAGTGTGTGGATGTCTGCGAAAAGCACGGTCACATCCAGGCCTGCTCTCTGGAACTCGATGAGTTTCTGGACAGTCACCATCGTGCCTATATGTACCGCGCCGCTTGTTTCATAACCGCAGTAGACCCTTCCTTTGCCGCTTTTTACAAGTGCATCAAGCTCGTCTTCTTCAACGACCTCTATGGTGTTCCGCAGGATAAGCTCTTTGTCCATTCGATCAATATAATTATAACCGGCTCCCTAATAAGAGAAGTTTAAAAAAACTAATACGCAGGGAACCCGACTCGCGTAGTCTTAAGGAATGCAGACTCGCTATCAAGCTCGTATGCGTCGTATGCCAGGCTGCCGTTAGGCATTGAACCCTCTTTCAGCAAGCAGTCAAAAGAGCCGCAGGAGGCAATGTCGTAGACTATGTAACTCCCGCTTGCAGCGTCGCGGATTTTGGAGCCCTCAGCCCCGGTAACTATAAGGTAGCTCACTCCCCCGTCCAAGACGTAGAGATAGCCCCCCAGCCTTTCCGCCAGGTTCAGGGGCACGTCAAGCTGGCCGAAGACAGCCCTGTATCCTGACACTGATTCTACTCTTCCCATCATCGGCCCTACTGAGGTTCCGACTCCATATTCCGGCTCAGGCTCTTCCCATTCCTGGGCGGGGCCGCCAGGCGAGAAGCCGATTATGCCGCCGAGAACCCAGCCGCTCACCAAGAGCACTACTATAACTATTATCATGAGCTGCATGCCTCTGCCCTTATCCTTTTTCGCCAGCGGCGCGCTTCCCCTCTTCCTAGCTTTTGCCATCGGATATAGTTTGATTCCCGCTTATAAAAAATTATTCGACCGCGACCTTCTCCGGGGCATCCTTTGCAGCTGCCCTCTCGACGCCTGTCTTTATATCAAAGCAGTAGCGGAATGAGCCCGGCGCATATTCCCCTGCCTTGACCACTTCAATCGAGATCCTGCTCAGGCTCTTTTTTATCTCGCGGATGAAATTGTCCACATCGTTCTCATGGAGTATCTTATATAGGTGGATAGTACCTCCCTTCCTTAGCTTCTTCGCAGCCAGGTAAAGGAAGTTCTCGGCATCTTTGGGCAGCGGCATTATGACCCTGTCAAAGTCGTCCTTCAGCTTGGGGACGATGTCCTTGACGTCGCCCTCGAGAGCCCTGACTTTGCCTTCCAGCTTGTTGAGCTGTATGTTCTGCTCAAAGAACAAGACTGCATAGGGGTTGAGCTCGATTCCCACGACAAGACTGGGCTCTGCATTCTTGGCTATGTTTATTGCATAGGGGCCCACGCCCGCAAACATGACCAAAACATTCTCGCCCTTCTTGACCCTTTTTGTTATCCGCTCGCGCTCCGTACTGAGCCTGACAGAAAAATAAGCCTCGGTCGGGTCTATCTTGAATCTGCAGTTGTTTTCCCTATGGATGGTTTCAGTCAGCTTCCTCGGCCGCAGGAGTGCAGACACGTCTGAGAAGTCCCTGGCCTCGGGCCTTGAAGAAATCACTTCGTAGTCGCGTATGCGGTATTCGCCTTCAACTTCACCCTTTTTAGCCAAGACTACATTGACGTTTTTGTGTTCCTTTAGGATTTCCGTTCCGTCAGCGCCCGGTTCGACAATCGCTATGTCGCCGACTATGTCAAATGCCATTTCCACCCCTAAGTTATAATCCAGACTCAAGTCTCTTCTGAAGCCTGGCTAGTTTCTCACGGCCCGAAGAAAGCTTGATATTGGCTATATTTGCAAGGTAACCTAGATAAACGCCGTCTATGAGCAGTTTACCCTCTTCTGCAAGCGGGGCCTCCAGGCTCTCCGTAGAGCATATCTCCACCAGCACCCTCTCCGGGTTCACTGCTTGTATCCCGCTTCGCTTGAATCCGCACTGCTGTGCAGCGAACAAAATCTTCTCTGCGCTTTCCAGGTTTCTCGCGACGACATGGAGTATCGGGCACTCAGCCTGAAGGTAAACCACATACTTCTCATGTTTAGCGAGGGCTTCCTGCAGGTTTTTCAGCGTAACCCTGTGATGCCACTTGCCCAGCCACTCGCTCTCCAGCTTGTCGTGCTCTTTCGGTGTCTGCAGCACTGCGATGCGGCCAGCGCAAGAGGATGTGGTGTAAAGGCCGGGATTGGAGTTAATCAGGTCAACCAAGTCAGCGATATCCTCATCAGCCTTGCCGTCCCTGCGAGCGTCTGCGAGCTGCTTCATCGCTTTCTCGCGCTGCATGTCGAACTTGCTGGGGCTTTTCTCCATTTTGAATACATTGTTTTTATGCTTTGGGGCTTAAATAATCTTTAAAATGGCGGCAAGAAAACCGGTGGGCAGGAAACCAGTATCTGCATTCAAAAGAGCTAAGCGTAACTATGAACGCACCGAAGGCTCAAAATCCAAAAGAAGGGATCTTATGCCTTACATGATGTCTGCATTTGAAAGGCACGGGATGTCAGGGGAAGAGCGCCAAGCCATGGCCAGGCGATATGTCAATAAAATCGCCAAGCGTCCCGGTGTTGCTGCAAGGGAGGCTGCACTGCCTCCCGAAGCCCTTTTACAGCACAGCATTAGCAGGGTTTTAGAAAAGACTCCCCAAGCCGAGAGGGATGCTGCCATGCGCGAGATGGCTGACATCTTGGCAAAAGAAGACAAAGAGGGGCGGCTCCATCTTGAGAGGCCAAAGGCTCTTTTTCAGATGAACTCCGAAATTCAAAAGAGGTATCCACGTTTTTTTGAGAAGTAGCTGCACGCTTCACCCTTAGCACAATCGCTGTTTCTAATATTCCAAACCAGCCAGCATATGCAAGATTGCTTTTTTAAGCTTGCCTGCAAAAACTCAGACATGACACAGCTCATCATCGCCGAGAAGCCGAGCGTCGCCGGAAAGATTGCCCAGGCAATAGGCAGGGCGCAGAAGAAGAACCGCGCAGGAGTGCCTTATTACGAGGTGGATACAGGCAGTGAAACAGTCTTTGTCGCCCCTTCTGTAGGCCACGTTTATTCGCTTCAGGAAAAGAAGAACAAGAAGTGGAATCTTGAATATCCCGTCTTCGACATCGAGTGGAACCCTATCTACGAGGTGCAAAAAGGCTCTGAGTACACCAAGGGATATATTAGCAATATACGGGAGCTGGCGAAAGGCGCAGACGAGTTTGTAAACGCATGTGACTACGATGTTGAAGGTAGCGTAATAGGGGCGAATGCATTGGCATATGCATGCGGCGTCGACCCGATGAAAGAACCGCTTAAGGTAAAAAGGATGCACTTCTCGACAGTCACGCTTCCTGACCTGGCAAGGGCCTATGAGACTCTCGAGCCCTTTGATGCCGGGCAGACAGAGGCCGGCCTGACACGCCACACGCTGGACTGGTACTACGGAATAAATCTCTCCCGCGCCCTTACAAGTGCTATGCGCGCAGCAAACACGCGCGGCACACTCAGCGTAGGCCGCGTCCAGGGACCCGCTCTTAAGCTGCTTGTAGACAAGGAGCGTGAGATAAGAGCATTCGTGCCCACCCCCTACTGGGAGCTCAAAGCCCTTGCAAATAAAGGCTCTGATTTTGAGACAATCCACGAAAAGGAGAAGTTTGAGAATGAGAATGAAGCAGAGGCAGCTTATGAAAAGGTCAAGGGCCAAACAAGCGGTGACGTGAAGAGCGTAGACAGGAAACAGTACAAGCAGCCTCCTCCTAACCCCTTTGACCTGACTTCTCTCCAGATAGAGGCCCACAGGCATCTCCATGTTCCTCCGAAGCAGACGCTGGAAATCGGGCAGACCCTTTATGAAAACGGGCTAATATCATACCCCAGGACTTCCTCTCAGGAGTATCCCCCTGCAATAGGCTATAAGAAAATCCTGGACAAAATATCCGGCCAGCAGCAATACTCTGAAGCAGCATCCCTTCTCTTGGGCAAAGCAAGCCTCAAGCCGAACAACGGCAAGAAGAAAGATCCCGCCCACCCTGCGATATACCCCACCGGCGAAGTCCCACAGGGCATCGGGGAGCGGGAGCTGAAGGTATATGATTTGATAGTGAGGCGCTTTTTGGCCACCTTTGGCGAGTGGGCAGTAAGAGAGAGCATGAAGGTTATAATCGACATAAACGGCGAGCCCTTCAAGGCAGAGGGCAAACGCACCGTGGAAAAGAACTGGCATGAGCTCTACGGCAAATACGCGAAGTTCGACGAGGTAATTCTCCCCGGATTGGAAAAGGGCGATAGCGTCGAGATAAAGAAAACCTCTTTCGAGAAGAAGATGACGCAGCCCCCGAAGCACTACACCGAGGCCTCAATAATAAGCGAGCTGGAGAAGAGGAACTTGGGTACCAAGGCCACAAGGGCAAACATCATAGACACCCTTTTCAAGCGCAACTACATACACGGCAAGCAGCTTGAGGCTACCGAGCTGGGCATCAAAACCGTTGAGACCCTGGAGAAGCACAGCCCCGAGATACTGGACGAGGAGCTGACGCGGAAGATAGAAGAGGACATGGAAGAGGTAATGGCAGGGAAAAAGAAAGGCTCGGAAATCGAAAGCGGTGCTAAGGCAATACTGGTTAAAGTGCTTGAGAAGTTCAGGAAAGACGAAAAGGAGATAGGCGGCGAGCTTCGCGATTCGCATTATAAGGCAGAGGACCAGAAGAGGGTTGCTGATTCTTTGGGCACCTGCCCGGCCTGCAAGGAAGGGCTTCTTATAATAAGGAAGAACCCGAAGACCGGTAAGCGCTTCCTCGGCTGCAGCGCCTATCCCAAGTGTACAAACACGCAGCCTCTGCCGCAAAAGGGCATGGTCAAGCCTGCCAAGAAAGACTGTGAGCATTGCGGCTACCCGATGGCGAACATCTGGACGAAAGGGAAGAAGACACCATGGACTATCTGCACGAACTTTGGGTGCCCGGGGAAGACACGAGCTTCGACGTAGTCGAAGCTGTGCCCGAACTTCGCCAAAAGCGAAGTTGGGCGCAAGGTTCATTCAGAACCTTCGCGCACAGCTTCACCTTTGGTGAAGCTTGTGAAAAATGATTTCTTTCCAATACTTCTAATAAACTAAAATGGACGAAAAGCTTCTCTTGGAAATACTCCAGAACAACGCACGCATCTCCAGCGCCAACCTGGCAAAGATGCTCAAGTCATCTGAGAAAGACGTGGAAAATACCCTGGAAAGCCTAAAGAAAGCGGGTGTCATAAGGGCCTTCCGGGCATATATAGACTGGGAAGCCATGGGCGAAGAATTGGTTACTGCATACATAAGCGTAAAAGTAACCCCTGAAGCGAGGTCGGGGTTTTCAGACATAGGAGCGCAGATAGCTGCAAACGAGAAAGTGGAAGAGGTCTGCGTGACTTCGGGGGATTATGATTTCACAGTCAAGATAAAGGCCAAAAACATAAAGGAGGTGAGCAATTTTGTCACCGAGGAGCTTGCACCCAAGAAAGAGGTCCAAGCCACTACGACACATTTCGTCCTCAAGAAGTTCAAGGAGAACGGCGTTGCCCTGGAAGCGGCTAGCGACAAGCTGATAATCTCGGCATGATTTCCATTTCCAAATGATATCTAAGCGCGTCAGGGATGTGCCGCCCTCCGGAATCAGAAGATTTTTTGAACTTGCGTCGCAGGAAAAAGATATAATAACACTAGGCGTCGGCGAGCCGGATTTTGACAGCCCTCAAGCTGTAAAAGACCTTGCCATTGAATCAATAGGCCTCAACAGGACTCACTACACGGGCAATGCCGGCCTTCCCGAGCTCAGGGATAAGATTGCAGGTAAGCTAAGGTCTGAGAACAAGCTGGATGTATCTCTCAATGACATACTTGTAACAAGCGGCTCCAGCGAAGGCCTCGACATCGCACTGCGCGCGGCACTGGACCCGGGTGATGAGGTTCTCATACCAGACCCTGCATATGTAGCTTATGCCCCCCTTACACAAATGGCAGGCGGTAAGCCTGTTTATGTGCCCACCCATGAAGAAAACGGATTCAGGCTTGACGCCAGAGATTTGGAAAAGAAGAAGACAAAAAAGACAAAAGCCCTGCTCTTTTGCTCCCCCAACAACCCCACAGGATCTGTTTTGACAAGAGCTGACCTCTCAGAAATCGCGGATTTCGCGATAGAGAACGACCTGTATGTCATCTCAGACGAGATATACGAGAAGCTTATCTATGAGGGCAAGCACCACTCTATAGCCAGCTTCGACGGCATGGCTGAAAGGACGATAACCCTCAACGGCTTCTCAAAGGCGTATGCAGCCACGGGCTGGAGGGTGGGCTACGTCGCCGCAAAGGAAGAGCTCATGGAAGCAGTCTACAAGATACACCAATACTGCATGATGTGCGCGCCGACGGTTTCCCAATACGCAATGCTTGCGGCGTTTGACGAGACTGAGGGTGTCAGCGAAATGGTCAAAATATACGATGCCCGAAGGCAGCTGCTAGTCAAGGGGCTTAACAAGATACGGGGCATAAGCTGCCACATGCCCAAGGGCGCATTCTATGCTTTTCCAAACATCTCCGGGACCGGCTTGACTTCAGAGGAGTTCGCAGAGAAATTGATTAAAGAGGCAAAGGTCGCTGTCGTGCCCGGAAGCGTATTCGGGCCAAGCGGGGAGGGATATGTCAGGTGCTCTTATTCTGTTTCAACAGAAAGCATAATAACTGCATTGGAAAGGATAGGCAAAGTATTCTCTTAAATATTAATCTCTTAATTCCCTCTTAACTCATCAAATCTATCCCAATCTATATTCTCTAAATAAAGCTATAAGCCTAATGAGCGCTTGAATGTCTCCAGCTCCCTACCTTCTAATTCCCTATATCCATTCTCCTCAAGGCCAACGAGCTTTATATTCATTATCCTCACCCTTCTGAGCGATGCAATCTTTATTCCGAGCTCCTTGCACATCCTCCTTATCTGGCGTTTTTTCCCTTCTGTCAGGATTATTTTAAACGAGTGCGTTGATTCAAGCTTTGTCTTGCAGGGCCTCGTCCTCCCTCCTTCGATGCGCATGCCCTTTTCCATGGCCAAAAGCTGCCCTTGCGCTACGGGAGACTTTGTTTTGACAACATATTCCTTTTCATGCTCAAACTCAGGCCCCAGCAGGCGTTTTGTGATTCTGCCATCATTGCTTAAGATAATGAGCCCCTCCGAATCCTTATCTAATCTGCCGATAGGGAAAACCCCCTTCCCCTTTAAGCCGGAAGCCGTGAGTATATCCGTTTCACCCTCTGAAGGGCTATGGGTTATCACGCCTCGCGGCTTGTAATATGCATAATATAAATATTTGCTTTCGTCTATCCGCTCAAGTATTTTGACATCGTTGCCGGGCAGGACCCGGTCGCCG
The DNA here is from genome assembly GCA_964391885.1 of uncultured archaeon. Lineage (GTDB taxonomy): Archaea > Altiarchaeota > Altiarchaeia > JAFGQM01 > JAFGQM01 > CAYMNU01. The sequence continues at coordinate 7,867 of CAYMNU010000034.1, forward strand.
AGCACAGCCTTCCTGCCGCCGATTAAAATCTTTCCAGATGATATCAGCTCGTCAGCACCTCTTCGCGTGCAAATTCCTTTATCTGCCAGGTACTTGTTTATCCGGGTGCCTTTGGCTTCCTCTGGTTTTTTCAACATGAGTAGCATAATAGGCGCATACTTAAAAATCCAAATGAAATTCATACAAAACAAGCCGGCCCTCTTAATCAACAATAACTTAGTAGTCGCAGACCTGCACAATGGCATAGAGTTTGAACTCTTTAAAAAAGGGGCCAACATGCCCAGCCAGACGCAGAAGAAGCTTGAGAAGCTGTTGGATATAATTCAAGAGACAAAGCCAAAAAAGCTGATAATCCTCGGCGACCTCAAGCATAATGTACCCGTTACGTCCAGGCAGGAATACGAGGAAGTTCCCCATTTCCTCAATGAGCTCCTGAAGCATGTGCCGGGGATAATAATAACCAAGGGCAACCATGACGGCGGCTTGGAGACTCTCGTGCCGCCTAGTGTCAGGGTCACAGACGAGTTCATTGAAAAGGGCGTAGGCTACTTCCACGGCCATAAGATACCGAGCGAAGAATTGCTGAAGCAAAAAACAATAATATGCGCACATACGCACCCCGCTGTTCTTCTGAAGGACATACGCGGCCATATCCAGCAGGCGTGGCTAGAGAGTAGAGTCAAGGGCTCGGATACTAGTGTAATTGTCGTTCCTGCATTTGATGATTCCGCGCGCGGGAGCGCGGTGAACAACACAGAGCCGATAGGACCTTTCCTCAAGAGGATGGTGGACCTGGAGAATGCCGAGATATTCCTTTTGGACTGCAGTTATCTGGGCACGCTATCAGAGATTGCACCTCTACTTCTTCTCAAAAACCAGAAAACCCGAAAGCAGACTAGTTTTTGATAAAAATTTAATGCCTTTTTAATGGCTATAGTATTAATATAATATGCCTCTCAGAACTTCCATGGACAATCTGTCTTGGAGCATGCTAGATAAGCTTCGATTGTCTCGCTTCTTTGAGGACAAGGGAATACCCCCCTCTCTGTTCCTGGCACTTATCGCAATCTTAGTCATAATAACCATGCTGTTCTTACTGCAGAGTCCTTCACAGGACCTTCCCTATTCTGACCCATGCGGTGACGGAATCTGCGATCCCTCACTAGGCGAAGACCTAATCACCTGCCCGGCGGATTGCGCAGTGGAAGCCAAAGGCCTGAAGACAGTGCGCGTAATACTTATCGGGGATATACCATCAGATGTCGAAGTCCGTATAGAAGACACCCAAAGAGAGATACTGGACTCCGCAACAGGTACAAAGAATATATTCACATTTACGGGAATACCGGGGGACGCAATTTTGGCATCGGTGCATAATAGAATTCAGGGTAAATCCATAACATCCGACTCCATCCGATTGTTGGATGGTAGTACTGAAATAGAGCTAGTCCTTCCGCAGGGCTTCTTCGCCACTTCTGGTTCAGTACAGAGAGGCACCCTGAGGGTTGTGGTAAAAGACAAAGAAACAAATTCACCCATGTCTGCTAGGGTGTCTATATTGTCGCCCCAGGGGAATTCCCAAATATTGGTCAAATCCACGGAAGTCAACGGCGCGGAATACTTCAGCCTTGAGGCCAATCGCAATTATGCGATATCTGCGGAAGCCGAGGGCTACTTAAGTTTTAACACCTTGAACAATCCGACTATGCTGGAGCCCGGCAAGGAAAGGCAGGTCACAGTATTGATGGAAGCTATATCCTCTTCAACACCCCTCTCCGAGTCGCATCTTTCCGTATGCCTGCTGGATGAAGCGGAAACTCCATTAGATGGTATAATAACAATAAGCAGCCCTTCCGGATCTGAGCTTGGCAAGAAAGCCTTAATAAATGGCTGTGTCGATTTTGAATTGAACTTTGGAGACTTAGTTGAAGTCTCAGCATCCGGACTCCCAGCCGGCTGTGCCCCTGTCTCCAGGACAATAACTATCCCCGAAATTTCAGGCATGCTGCTTCTCGATACGCTCTGCGGCAGCAATGCGCTCGTGAGGGTAATGGTACTCGATGATAGTGGGACTCCAATGACAGGGGATTCTTCGATAAATACTTTCTATAGTGACGGCTCTAAGATAAGCGGCAGCGGCCCATTGGGGGCAATGTCATATTCTGACGGCGATTATACGGAGTTTATAACATTAGAGCCCGGAAGGGAATTCTATTTTGTAATCTCCGCCGAGGGCTACCCTGCCCACACCACTAACAATTATATTTTAAGCCCCGGGGAGTCAAGGAATATAAATATATCATTAACCCCCTCTCAAGTACCGGAGTACGAATTCAGCTTCTTGGGGCTTGCATATACAAGCCCTGTCGCGGCAGGAAGGGACTTCTCCGCGAGCTTTTCACGGGTTTTATACGGCAACTTGGAAATCACTGATTACGCCGTTATAAGTGTGGAATTCGCAGGCGCCAATTGCAGCCTCAGCCAAAAGTCCGCATTATGCACGGCCCCGTATGAGCCGGGAAGCTACGACCTTGTTCTTATGGCAGAATACGAAGGCCTCAGGGGCGTACATGTGGCACAGGTGGATGTGCTGCCGCTTGGAAGCCCTCTTCTCTTTGAGATTAGGCCGCATGCCATACTAAGCAGGGTGCCTCCAATAGAGCTCAAAATGGACATATTTTTCAATAGTTCTCCATTGCTCTCACTCGACGACCACAATGTGTCTATATACTATGAAGACGGCGGCATACTCTTTAGGGACGACCTCCGTCTGACTGGTAACAATGGAACATATTCCCTGACGGTCAACAGCCCATATCCAGGTACCCATAGGGCACAAATATATCTAATGAAAGCGGATTCCGACGGAATATACGAGCAGACATTCCACATAGTTTTTGAATCCGAGCCGGCTTCGCAGAGCCTGACATCCGAGATTGCGATTTCACCGCGTATAATGGCACCTTCACAGGCATTTTCCGCCTATTTGAGGCTGAAGCATAATAATGTTCAGATACCAGACTTAATGAACATATATTCAATCATCGACAACCAAAGGTCCCGGATGCCCTGGGATTCCGCCATGAACGCGTATTCAAAGACTTTCCAGGCGCCCACAAGAGAAGGGATATACAATTCCATGTTTGAGATTTCAAACACCCCGCTTGGAGAGCTTAGGTACTATGTCATAGACACTTCAAAAAGCCAGTCGCAAGAATGCCGCATAAATGATTGCCAAAACCGTCCGGATGTCAGGAAATGCGTCGACAAGCACCTCACAGAAAGCTTTTATTCCGAGGCGGATACAATACGCTGCATCGAAAGCGGCTGGCTGATAGGGAACAATATAGATATTTTCCATTGTTTGGGGCAACAGGGCAACAGGGGCGATTGGGACAATAGCTGTGACTTAGGGTCAAATGATGCAAACATAATGACCACTTTCCTTACAAAGGTCCCTGATGCAGAAGAGCGAAACGAGTACCTGGCATGCGGCGATATGAACAATGATGATGTGGTTGACGCCAGCGACCTGGAATGCCTTACGCGGGTGCGCTCCGGCGCATGGTTCGGCGACAGCTTGGCGGGGCTGGCCTCCGACGGCTCCTGTAGAATCCAGATGAGCGGGGGTTTCTGTTATGACATAAAGACAAGCTCTCAGGTGAAAGGCGACTTAGACAACGACGGCGCGATAACACAGAGCGATGTAGACATATTGTCCAAAATAATAGCAGATATCAACAAGGGCGTATCAGCGCCCCAGGAGTTGCTGGATTTCACAGACTTCAATCAAGACGGCCGCATAGACTCGGAAGACCGGGAATGCCTCAAGAGCTTTAGGGACATGCCTTCGATAAACGAGATGGTAGACAACATCAATCAAGGCCTGCCTAATTATCCCGGCTTCAATGCAGATTGCCTCAACGTATACGAAATAAGCTGCGGGACTTATCCCGGCGACCTCAACGGCGATGGAATGTTAACTGACATAGATCTTATGATATTAGGTCTAATAGTCAGCGACATAGGAGGGATATTCACAGCCGACGGGCAGGAGAT
>CAYMNU010000035.1:0-33903 GCA_964391885.1 uncultured archaeon
GCAATGCGATTGCGATAGACACGATCTGGGTGTTGGTAGCTGCCTTCCTGGTCTTCTTCATGCAGGCCGGCTTCGCCATGGTCGAGACTGGCCTCACAAGGGCGAAGAATATGGGCAATATCCTGATGAAGAACATCATGGACTTCGCAATCGGGAGCGTCGGTTATTTTATTCTGGGATTCGGCATAATGTTCGGCATGCAGTATGCACTACTGGGAAATCCGGAATCTATGGAATTCGGGATTCCCTTATACGCTTTCTGGATATTCCAAGCAGTGTTCGCTGCGACCGCCGCGACAATAGTCTCCGGCGCGATGGCAGAGAGGACCAAGTTCTCTGCTTATCTCGGATTCAGTGCATTTATAACTGTATTAGTATATCCTCTAGTCGGCAACTGGATATGGGGCGGGGGCTGGCTGGGTGAGATGGGCTTTTTGGATTTCGCAGGCTCGACGGTAGTCCACAGCGTCGGCGCCTGGGCAGGGCTTGCAGGTGCTATTGTCCTGGGACCGAGAATCGGAAAGTACACAAAAGAAGGCATTGCAAAGATTATACCTGGGCATAACATAGGCCTGGCAGCGCTCGGAGGTTTCATACTCTGGTTTGGCTGGTTCGGTTTCAATGCAGGGAGCACGCTGTCGGGAACAACAGCGGACATAGCCTTTGTTGCAGTGACAACCAACCTTGCCGCTGCCGGAGCCGCCCTTTCAGCTATGTTCACAGCTTGGAAGCTGTTTGGCAAGCCTGATGTGTCAATGACCATCAACGGCTTTCTTGCAGGCCTTGTGGCTATAACTGCAGGGTGCGCATTCGTCAGCCCGGGCAGCGCTTTGATTATCGGGCTTATCGCAGGAGTGCTGGTGGTGTTCTCAGTGCGCTTTATAGACCAGAAGCTTAAAATTGACGACCCGGTAGGCGCAATATCAGTGCACGGGGTCTGCGGGGCGTTTGGTACCATTGCAGTCGGTCTTTTCGCTAGCGATGGCGGGCTGTTCTTTGGGGGCGGCACGGGGCTTCTAATAACGCAGCTTATCGGCGTCCTAAGCATCTTTATCTTCGTCTTTTCAAGCATGTTCTTATTCTTTAAAGCGCTTGATATGGCGATAGGAATAAGAGTGAGTGAGCAGGAAGAAGCCATGGGGCTGGACATAGGCGAACACGGCATGGTCGCTTACCCGGAGTTCGAAATACCAGGATAAGCCAAAAAATACAATCGAAAATGAAACTGATAATAGCCTATATAAAAGAGGAGCGTTTCAAGGAGGTCAAGGCCGAGCTAGAGCGGGCGGACGTGCTAAGGGTGTCCGTAAGCAGGGTTAAGGGGAGCGGGCAGCAGCAGGGATATGTCGAGAGCTACAGGGGAGTCAAGGAAGAGGTGCATCTCCTGCCAAAGATACGCCTTGAGATGGCAGTGAACGATTCTTTTGTCGAGAAAACAATCAACGCCATAATCAAGGGCGCAAAGACCGGCAGCGTCGGTGACGGCAAGATATTCGTCCTGCCCTTGGAGGATTGCATACGCATAAGGACAGGGGAGCGCGGCATGGGGGCAATCGGCGGAAGCTCGGAAGAGCTGGAGAGAGAAAGAGATATTGCTTTTTCTAAGTCCATCGGCAAAAATAAGGGTTAAGGTATAGAGTAAACATGGATGACCTAGACCTGAAGATAATCAAGGAGCTCCAGAAAGACGGAAGGGTCAGCTTCAGGGACATCTCTGAAAGGATAAAGGTCTCGGAAGGGACTGTCTACAACAGGGTCAACAAGCTTCTGGAGTCCAAGGTCATCAAGAGATTCATGCCTGAAATAGACTACAACAAGCTGGGCTACGAGCTGACAGTCATAATCGGCGTGATAACAGAAGGCGGTAAGCTTCATGAAATCGAGAGGAAGATCACCGAGTCGCCGAATGTCAATGCAGTCTACGACGTAACCGGGGAATACGATGCGATGATAGTCGCGCAGTTCAAGGGCAGGGAGGAGCTCAACGACTTCGTAAAAGGGCTTCTGGGCGTAGAGGGAGTTAAGAGGACCAACACCATGCTCGTTTTGAACACACTGAAGGAAGAGCACGGGGTTTGGATATGAGGTTCTCTAATTTTAATCATGGATGATTCCGATACCACGCTAAACGACTGCAAGAAGGTCATTGCTAGGTTTATCTCCGAGCGCGACTGGGACCAGTACCACCATCCAAAGGAAGTCGCCATTTCCCTTAACGTCGAGGCTGGGGAGCTTCTGGAGATTTTCCAGTGGACGCAGGCGAGCCTTGAAGACATAAAGGCGGATTCGGAGATTATGGAAGAGATCCGAGACGAGGTGGCGGACGTTTTCGGCTATCTTCTCGACTTTGCTTCCCGCTTAGACATAGACATAACCCGGGCTTACTTAAGGAAGATGGAGAAGAACCAGGAGAAGTACCCTGTAGAGAGATGCAAGGGGAGCCATAAGAAATACACGAAATACGCCTAATTGAGTACTGAGTACGTTTGGTTTAGTATTAGGTGCGTTTGGTTTGCGCAGATTCAGCAACCGATTTAAAATACCGCTATTTATTCCCATTGCCTCAAAATAGCCCTATTATGGAATTAGATGAAATAACGATAACCAGGGCGATTGTTGATAGGTATTTTGAGAAGCTGAAAAATGGGCTGGATGTAGATGTGGCCATAGCCGGCGCAGGGCCAGCAGGCATGACTGCCGCATACTATCTTGCAAAGCAAGGTGTAAGCGTTGCCATATTCGAGAAGAAGCTCTCGCCGGGTGGGGGCATGTGGGGCGGTGGCATGCTGTTCAATGAGATAGTCGTCCACGAAGACGGCAAGGAGATACTCGATGAGTTTGGGGTTAGAAGCAGATTATACGAAGGGGGATATTTCACCGCGGACTCTATTGAGACTGCATCCACTATATGCTCAAATGCAATCCGGGCAGGGGCAACGATATTCAACTGCATAAGCGTCGAGGACGTCATGTTCAAGGATGATAAGGTATGCGGCCTTGTCATCAACTGGACCCCAGTGGAGATGGCAGGCCTGCATGTAGACCCACTCACCATAAGGTGCAAATACTTAATCGAGGCTACGGGACACCCTCTCGAGGTGCTAAAGGTAATTGAAAGGAAAACGGGGACGAAGCTATTTACGGAAACAGGCAGTATACTCTGGGAAAAATCGATGGATGCTACGCGCGGGGAGTCCGACTGCGTGGAATTCACAAAGGAGATAGCCCCAAACGTCTACGTTGCGGGGATGGCTGCAAATGCGGCATTCGGAAAGCCCAGGATGGGACCGATATTCGGAGGCATGTTGCTTTCCGGTAAAAAGGTTGCGGACACCATTGCGGACCGACTGAAAAATGATTGAATCATGGGAGATTTTGGAAAGGATGCGAAGGACTAAGCCCCTAGTCCACCACTTAACGAATTGGGTGACGATATACGACTGCGCGCAGATTACAAGAAGTGCGGGCGCGCTTCCGATCATGGCGCATGCGCCAGAGGAAGTAGAAGAGATGACTGGCATCGCAAGCGCGCTTGTGCTGAACATAGGCACGCTTACGAAAGATTTCATCGATGCGATGATAATCGCCGGGAAAGCCGCCAATAAGAAAGGGGTACCTATTGTTTTGGATGCAGTAGGTGCCGGCGCCACAAGCTTCAGGACTGTAGAGTGCAAAAGGCTTCTCAAGGAACTGAGAATAGACATAATCAAGGGCAACGCAGGGGAAATAAGCACGCTAGCGGGCGTTGATGCTGAAGTGAAGGGAGTAGAATCAATAAGCTCGGGAGACCCCGAGGAAGTTGCAAAGGCACTCTCCAAATCCAGCGGCTCGGCCGTAGTCATAACCGGCAAGACTGATATTGTTTCATACAATGAAACTATCTACAAAATCCATAACGGCCACGAGATGATGGGGCAAGTTGTAGGCACCGGCTGCATGTCTGCTTCAGTGATAGCTAGTTTCGCTGCAGTGGAAAAGGATTACGCGAAAGCGGCGGCGGCGGCGCTGGCATGCTATGGGATTGCAGGGGAGATGGCTGCAGAGAATGCAGCTGGGCCAATAGATTTTAAAAACAAGTTTTTTGATGCATTCTACAGCTTGAGTGAGAAGGATGTAAATTGTAGACTGAATATAGAATGACCTATAAAGGGTTCTATTTCATAACCGACTCCAGCCTTACTAAAAAGGGAATAGTTAGTGACGCCGAGGCCGCGATTAAAGGGGGGGCTACGATAGTCCAGTACAGAGAGAAATGCATGGACACCGGACCCATGATTGACAAAGCACTTCAGCTCAAAGATATCTGCGCCGGCAAAGCTGCCTTGATTATCAACGACCGCGTAGATATCGCGCTTGCGGTGAATGCTGATGGAGTTCACCTGGGTCAAACGGATATGGATTATAAGAACGCGCGCAGGCTGCTTGGAAATTCAAAGGTTATCGGTGTTACTGTGCACAATCTTGAAGAGGCCAAAGCTGCAGAGGCGATGGGTGCGGATTACCTTGGCGTAAGCCCGGTATTCCACACAGATACAAAAGGCGATGCAGGGCCTGCCGCAGGGCTGGGGACTCTGAGAGAAATCCGCGCGGGCACCTCGCTTCCCATAGCCGCAATAGGCGGCATAAAGCTGGAGAATCTTAGGGAGGTATTGGATGCCGGCGCGGACACCGTATGTGCGATGTCCGCAACTATAGGCAAGGATGTTGAATCAAAAGTCAGGGAATTCTCGGATATAATTTCCCGCCATTGATTACACTAGCGAATCCAATGCTTCTAAAACATCATCCAAGTAGTCGTCTAATGTAGCTTCTTCTTCATCTTCAATGCCCTCGAGCCCATCCAGGTCCTCTATTACATCGTCCAGATAATCGTTTTCATCGATTTCCCTATCTGCACTGCGATTATCCGCGGATGGAGACACCGCATCGGGCTCACCTTGGGGCATCATCAAAAAAACCAGCGCGATGACAACTATCGCAGCAATGGCTATTGCTAATAATTTATCCATCTTATGCCTCCAGCCTACCGACTAGATTCTGCCATGCGCTCCGGATTTCCAAAACGGCCCGCTTCTTGCCGGTTATATCCCCTGCTTCGCCGAATGCCATTATCGCATCTTCGACTAAAGCCGAAAATTCGTTGGCATCGTCTTCATCTAGCCCTTCCTCGACAAGCATCTCGCCCCTGTCTGCAAGATCCTGCATCTTGACTACTGAATAGGTATAAACATTCTCCCTCAGGCTTTGCATGCATTCCGTGCGATTGGATTGATTTTCACTACACTCTCTCGCCTGGACTGAAACCTGCCTTCCGAGATTTAGCTTGGTCCTGGCGCATTCTGCCCGTTCAAGGCCCGGCGCCTTGTCACTGCATTCATCGACTACACCAGCTCTTGCCATACAATCAGGGTCGCCTTCGCACTGTGCTTCCATCGTCTGCACTCTCATCTCCCATCTCTCGCGATTCCTTTCGCGCATGCACGCGCTTGTGTTTGGGGAATCCACACAGGGCATTATCGAGGCCAGTATTTCATTGCGCCTCTGTGACCTACACTGGGGGTCTACACATTCAGAAAAGTTTCCGGCTACCGATTGGCCTATCTGCTTCGCTGCCGTCGCCTGGCCTGCTTGAGCCGCCTGGCCAGATTGACCTGCTTGGGTTACAGCCGATGCATCCGCTTGGCCTACTTGGCCCGCGGGAGGACCGACAGACACCACCATAGTCGCCGAAACGAGTATTGCCACCAACAGCAATAGAAATAGTCCTTTCATTTTCCTGCTCACTAATCTGGAAGCGCTGATGTAAAAAACCAATCACGATCTTAAGCTTTCGACAGTATCTTCCTTGTCTCTTTCTTATAGCGCTCCACTGCAGGCTGGTCGAAGGGGTTCACATCCATAAGGTATGCGAGATAAATCATCGAGAGCATCTCGAACTGCATAAGCTGCGCTATTGCGCGTTCCCTCTTGTCGGGAAGGACTATTTCCATATAGGGCCGCTTGGATTTTTTATATGCGATTTTAACGCCTTCATAAATCGCGCCCATTATCGACCCGAGGGATTTTCCCTGTATGTTCTCTACAAGCGAGTCGTAGCCCTTAAGTTTAGGCAAGCGTATGCGATGCTCATTTCTCATGAGTGTTATGAAGGTGGTGAACTTGTCCTGCGGCCCGCCGAGGTATAGCTGCGCCATAGAGTGCAGGTCTGTAGAGCCTATGGAAACGGTGGGGGTCATACCGGTCTGCAGTCTTCTGTCTCCTGTCCTGTTGAATTCCTTGCCTATGCTCTCGCCCATAAGCTGGCGGTACCATTTTCCGAAGGACTCCATATCATTTGAGAAAATGAAATTGTCATGGATGTTCTTCCCCTCTTTGTTCTGCAAGTAGAGGATGGCTGCGGCCAGTGCAGCAGGGTTTTTTTTCGAAAGGGCGCATGTCTTCAGCATGGATGCTGCCCCCTCCCTGAGCGCGTGTATGTCAATACCCAGCATGCCGAGAGGAAACAATCCGACAGGGGAAAATGCAGAGTACCTGCCTCCGACTTTCTCAGGTATTTCCAAGAGGGAATATCCCTCGGATTCAGAGAATGCCCATAAAGGCGAATCCCGGTCTGTAGTGGCGATTATGCAGTCTTTGTAATCTTTTTCGTGGTTTTTTATGAGCTCGGCGAAAAGCTCGAATAAGGCTATAGTCTCGGTTGTCCTGCCCGACTTTGTAACCACGTTTAAAAGAATGCGACCCCCCTTAATCAGCGTCTCTTCACATAGCATATAGATGTCGCCCATCTCGTCTGCGTCAACAGTGTCGACGAAATAGACCTTCATCGGCGGGTTCTTGTCGTTGTATTTCCTTCCAAGGACCGCTTCCTGTATTGCGAGCGTGCCCAGGTTAGAGCCGCCTATTCCCACCACCACAAGGATTTCGGGCTTAAGGGCTTTCTTCTCATTGACAAGTGAGACTGCCCGCTCGCATAAACCTATGTCCTGGGGCAGCTTAACAGAGTCATAGGGGTCACCATAAGAGCAAGATAATGATTCTTGAATCCTCTTGGTTTCAGAATCCAGCCTTGCGAGCTCTCGGGATGCCTGGGATTTTGATATGCCCGACGCCCTGAAGTCGAAGAGAATATCCATGGCTTATTTAGGGGAGAGTCAATAAATGCTTTCGGGCTTTTCTCGATAAAGCTGATAATAAATAGGGAAATTGCTCTCGAGTAAAATGATAAGACCTCTTTCCGAGATGTCCCGGAGTTCAATCGCCTTCGGCGGGATAAAGGCAGCCTATCTCGGAGAGCTGCTTAATGCGGGCTTTCGCGTGCCGGATGGCTTTGTTATAAGCGCCGATGCAGAAAGGCTTGACGAGAAAGCCATTTTAAAGAATTTTGACAGCCTAGGCTGTGCTTTTGTTTCTGTGAGGTCATCGCCGGCGCCGCCTGATCCTGACAAGGTGAGATGGGTCGGCGAGCTGGAGAGCCGCGTCTGGGTCTGCAGGGACACGCTGATGAAAGCAATCCAGGCATGCAAAGATTCGGCCAGGTCAAAAAGGGCGAGGATATATATGAGCAAGCACGGCATAACCGAGCATGTCAAGGTTGCCATATTGGTGCACGAGACTATTGCAGCAGACAGCTCAGGCGTGGTTTTCACGCAGTCCCATGATTGTCAGGATAAAGTAGTTATAAACGCCTGCTTTGGCTCGGGACTAGGGGCGGTCACCGGCAAGGTTGTGCCCGATTGTTACATCACAAACAAGAAAGGCGATATAATCGAGGAAATAATCCACGAGCAATGGGAGAGGCACGACCAGGCGGGCTGGGTGCAGATAAACCCGCAGATGCGCAAGGAAAAGAAGCTGTCGCAGGCGCAGGTGAAAGAGCTTGTGGAAGTCGCCAAGAATATAGAGAATCACTTCGAAAAGCCGCAAGACATCGAATTCTGCTTCAATAAAGAAGAGTTGTGGATACTGCAGGCGAGGCCGCTGAAACTAGTCTCTTGAACGCTTGAAAAGAAAATAAAAAGGGCTGCCAATTAGGCAGCCCTGAGAGCACCTATCAAACCGCATACTCAAGGCATTCCGGCTCGTTCATCTCTTGGCAGTACATCCTCGTGCATCCGCCGATTTGCCCGTCGATGACTGAGCAGGTATTGCAGCCGTCGTACCAGGAGATGCAGCCTTCAGGTATTTCAGGAGCGCATTCGCCCTCATATGCAATCTCTGCGCATGCCGCTTCTGCCATGCACCTGTTTCCGTAAGTTACACCATCCGTGCCGCATACTGGCGCATACTCCATCGTGCACATCCTTTCCGGATCTGGAACGCATTCGCTTTCGCACTCGCCCTCGTAAGCAATCTCGACGCCCGCAAGGCCCGCCTCACAGCTGTTGCCGTAGGTGTTGCCATCAGCACCGCAAACAGGTTCGTAGACCATGGGACAAACCTGAGGCTCGACATCTTCCACATAAGTCATGCCGCCTGGTCCTCTGCACTGCCTTGGGTAGCTCTCCATTATCGGATAGCCTGCAGCCACACAGCTGAGGAAATCGGTGACTGTATTAATCGCATCATAAGCTATGCAGTCACTCCCGCGGCTATTGAAGAATGCCCATTCCTCGCATTCTCGTCCATCAATCATACAAACACCCACCTCACCTTCGGGGGTGCTAATTATCTCAAGCAATCCGCCCTGGGCGATACAATACTCGGAGGCGGGGTTCGCGACCTTGCCAACCGGGCCTGGGGGTGTGAGTATTACAATCGCTACCATCACCAATAGCACAACAGCCACTGCAGCTGCCGCGATTCCTATTATTATCTTTTTGTCCATTTTATGTTTCATCACTTATAGTGATTTTACTGTGCTATATATGCCTGGAACAATAGAAAAGCGTTTTCTGGAACGGTTTCGGAGGCTTTGTTCCAAGGCACATAAAGTGCCAAGCGAATGAAAGCTAATTATACCAAGCCCTGTGCCTGCATGGCCCTAGCAACCTTCAGGAAGCCGGCTATGTTCGCGCCATCGACAAGGTTGCCCTGGCTGTCATAGGCCTCCGCAGCATCGACGCATTGCTTGTGTATGTTCTGCATTATGGCCTTGAGCTTGTCATCCGTTTCGCCAAAGCTCCACTGAGACCTGATGCTGTTCTGGCTCATCTCCAGGCCTGAAACCGCGACACCGCCTGCATTGGCAGCCTTGCCAGGGCCGAACAAAACGCCCTCTTTGTGGAAGAGCTCAACCGCCTTTGGGGTACAGGGCATGTTGGCGCCCTCGCCCACGGCTATGACGCCGTTGCTTATAAGTGCCTTTGCTGCCTTCTCATCCAGCTCGTTTTCAGTGGCGTTGGGGAGCGCCACATCGCATTTGATATCCCAAATACTGCATGGCCCTGGGTAGAATTCTGAGTGGGGGTGCTTTTTAACGTAATCCTGGATGCGACCCCGGTCCACTTCCTTAATCTTCCTTATAGTGCCAAATTGTATACCATCCGGGTCGTAGATACATCCCCCCGAGTCGCTCATTGCGACGACTGTGGCACCCATCTGCTGGCACTTCTGGAGCGTGTAGAGTGAGACATTGCCCGAACCGCTGGAGACTACAGTGTTGCCCTCCATGCTCTCGCCTTTGCACTTGAGCATCTCTTCGACAAAATACATCAGGCCATAGCCCGTGGCTTCAGTCCGGACCAGGCTTCCGCCCCACCCCACGCCCTTTCCTGTAAGGACGCCTGTGAATGTGTTTGTAAGCTTTTTATATTGGCCGAACATGTAGCCTATTTCCCTGCCGCCCACCCCGATGTCACCCGCAGGCACATCCGTATCGGGCCCTATGTGGCGGAAGAGCTCGGACATAAAGCTCTGGCAGAAGCGCATAACCTCTGCATCGCTTTTGCCGTGGGGATCAAAATCGCTTCCGCCCTTGCCCCCGCCCATAGGCAAGCCTGTCAGGGCGTTTTTGAATATCTGCTCGAATCCCAGGAACTTGAGCATGCCCAGATAGACGGTCTTATGAAACCTTAGCCCGCCCTTATAGGGGCCTAATGCGCTGTTGAATTCCACCCTGTAGCCGCGGTTGACCTGGACTTCACCTGCATCATCCCTCCAGGGGACCCTGAAGCTTATAACCCGCTCAGGTTCACATATCCTCTCGAATATCCTCTCTTTGCTGAATTCGGGGTGCCTTTCAAACACCGGCTTAAGCGATCGATAAACCTCTGTGACTGCCTGATGGAACTCGGGCTCATTGGGACTACGCTCTAGAATGCTTTTTAATTCTGCCATTTTTGGATATTTTGAAGCCATATAGTTAAATACTTAAGCCTGAAAAACTAAAGCAATGATTGCGATTACAGCTAGAGCGGCGAGATTTTGCATGTTAAGATAAAATGTTTAAGCAGAAAACCCGTTATTATGCGACCACTTTGCCGAGGCAGTAAGGCAGTATGAAGTCAGTGCCCTTAGAATCCTTCTGGGCTATCGGGCTAACCAAGAATGCCTTTTGTGTCTCCGGGTACTCCCTTATAAAAGCCCTGAGCCCGCGAAGGTCGTCGGATTTAAGGGACTGCTTGAACTTTATCTCAATCGGGATCCAGCGGGCGTCTTTCTCCATAAGGATATCCACTTCATTGCGGTTCTTGTCCTGCCAGAACCTAAGCTCGCGGGCACCCCTCTTGAGGAACTCTGACAATATAAAGCCCTCGAACAGGAAGCCGGCGTCGCTTCGTATTGACAAGTCATTGAAATTGCGGATGAAGAGGTTCCTCACTCCGGAATCAATGAAATAGGTCTTGGGCATCTTGACCATCTCCTTCTTGCGGTTGGTGAAGAACGGCCTGAGCTCTTTAATCACATATGTCTCGGAAAGTATCTCCAAAAAGTGCTTTGCCTCCGCAAAGCTGCTGGATGCCTCTTTTACAAGGTCGTCGTATTTTGTCTTCTGGCCGTTGTTAACTGCAAGGAGCTCCATCACTCTCTTCATGGGCAGTATCCTGTCCATCTTCAGATAGTCGACCAAATCCTTCTTGACGTAAAGGTCAAAGACGCTTTCAAGGACTGCTATCTTTTCGGCTTTCGATGCGCAAAGCGCGACCTCGGGATATCCCCCAAAGGTCATGAACTCCCTGAGCTGCGCATCCAGATCCCTGAGCGGGCCGGACAGGCTGTCGCCGTTGAGGGACCCTGCGTTTGAAAGCTGCTCCGATGCCCTGGCGTCCTGCTTGAACCAGAGGAACTCCTCGAAGTCTAGCGGGTAAAGCTCGCAGATGCGCTTCCTCCCGGCCAAAGACTCCTGCACGCTGTCCTTTATGGCGAGGGACGATGAGCCGGATGCGTATATCTTGACATTGTCCAGGTTGTCATAGGCATTCTTCATAACCTTGGGCATGCCAGGATATTTCTGGAACTCGTCAAGGAAAACATAGAATAATTGCTTTTGGCTCTTTTTGTAGCCTGCCAGCTCCAGGGTGCTAACGAAGCTTTCAAATGTGCTCACGCGTTCGTAGTTGGAAAGTATATCCAAATCCAGGAAGAGGGATTTGGATGCCTTTGAAAGCTCTGAATTGAGCTGCTTGAGGAGAGTAGTCTTTCCGACTTGCCTCGGACCCAAAAGCAGCACTATCTTGTTGTCTTTGCGCATCTCCATGAGCTTATGGAAAGCCTTTCTCGGGAGAATCTTTTTATCCATGTTGCTTAATTTTAGATTAATCTAAAATTTAGATATGTTTAATTATAGAATAAGGGTTTAAAAATGCCTAAGTCTTCTCCACGCTTATCGTGAACACGCCCACGGCGTTGCTGAAGCTGCTGCCGGAGGCCCGTTCCGAGCATGAAAATTTAGGGGAGATGAGGATATAAGTAATTGTGTGTACAACGGATGCATGTTTCCACTTCTTTTCTTAAGCCCGCTTCTAAATACTACATGTCCTCAAACACTTTTGGAAAGGAGTTCTGCGTGACTACCTGGGGCGAAAGCCATGGTAAAGCAGTGGGCTGCGTCATAGACGGTTGCCCCGCAGGCTTGGATATAAGCTTAGAGGGCATCCAAAAGGACCTTGATAGAAGGAAGCCTGGGCAAAGCGATGTCATGACCAGCCGCGGCGAGAAGGACAGGGTAGAGGTACTTTCGGGAATATTTGAAGGCAAAACCCTGGGTTCACCTATATCTATGATAGTCAAGAATGAAGACATAGATTCATCTGCGTACAAGGATTTCATCAGCAAGCCCAGGCCGGGCCATGCCGATTTGGCCTGGCAGGAGAAGTTTGGGATACGCGACTGGAGGGGAGGGGGAAGAGCCAGCGCCAGGGAGACCGTGGGCAGGGTGGCTGCGGGAAGCGTTGCTAAGAGTCTTCTGTCTTCAGTCTTGGGTCTTGAGGTGATTGCATTCGCAAAAGAGATAGGTGGCGTAGAGGCTAAAAGCATGGAAATTCATCCCAAAAAGATCCAGGAATACAGAGATGTGCTATATTCAAACCCTGTTCGCGCGCTAGATCTGGAAAGGGCGAAGGAGATGGAGGAGGAGATACGGCTAGTCAAAGGCGAGGGCGACTCTGTCGGCGGTATAATCGAGTGCGTTGCGCTCAATGTGCCCGCGGGTCTGGGTGAGCCGGTCTTTGAGAAACTAAGCGCCGAGCTTGCAAAGGCCATCTGTTCAATCCCCGCCGTCAAGGGAATCGAATTCGGGATAGGCTTCGAAGCTGCGCGCATGAGAGGCTCTGAAGTCAACGACGCTTTCGACATGAAGGGAAAGAAGGTCGTTACCCAAACCAACCGCGCAGGCGGGATATCGGGCGGAATCTCCAACGGGATGCCTATAATGCTCAGGGTGGCGATAAAGCCGACCGCCTCGATTTCCAAGGAGCAGGATACTGTCGACCTCAAGACTAAGAAGAAGGCTAAAATCAAAATAGAAGGGAGGCACGACCCCTGCATCGTCCCAAGGGCGGTTCCAATAGTGGAGGCTATGGCGGCTCTCGTCCTTGCTGACATGGGCCTTCGTAACGGCAGCATTCCGAGAAGCCTTGTTTAATTTTTGGTTTTTATATATAGTTATACAAAGTATAATTATGGAAACATGTGAACCTGTTTTGAAAAATTGGGGTAACTCATGCGGCGTGGTAATACCCAAGAGTATCATAGAGAAGGAAAAGTTAGAGATAGGCAAACGTGTCAAAATACTCATTGCATCCGGCGGTGACGGGCCTGCAAAAACCTGGGGATTGCTAAAGGGCCGGGGATTATCCGGACAAGAATGCAAGGATTGGGCGCGATCAGAGTTATATAATGACTGAAGAACTTTATTTTTTTGATACATATGCTCTGATAGAAGTGCTCGAGTCCAGGATAAACTACGCCAAATTTGTAGAGTGTAAGTCATTAGTAACTAAATTGAACCTATTTGAACTTTGCTTTTATCTATATAGGACCGGTGTTGATGACGCTACATGTAAAAGGATACTTTCATCTTATAGGGGGTCTTGTGTTGAATACGGACTAGATGTTGTAGAACATGCCGCCAAGATGAAGATATGCAACAGAAGTTTGTCAATGACCGATTGCATCGGCTACCAAGTAGCGCAGGAGTATGGGATAAAATTCTTAACGGGAGATAAAGAGTTTGAAAATGTTGAAGGGGTTGAATATGTAAAATGATTCTGGGAATATCCGCCGGCAAGCCTGAAGGCAACACCGAAACGCTTGTAAGGGCAGCGCTCGGGGAATGTGAAAAGGAAGGTCTTGAAACGCAGTTCATCTCACTTTGGGGCAAAAAGATTAACCCGTGCGTCGACTGCGGCAAATGCAGCGAACATGATGAGTGCTGGCAGGACGATGACATGAAAGAGATCCAGCCTCTGCTGGAAAAAGCGGACGGGATAATCATCGGGTCGCCCACGTACTTTGCCAACATCTCTTCAAGGCTCGCCCTGATGTTCGACCGGAGCCTGCCGTTAAGAAGAAGGGGATTCAAGCTGAAGAACAAGGTGGGCGGCGCAATCGCCGTAGGGGGCTCGCGCAACGGGGGGCAGGAGTTTGTCGTCAAGACCATACAAAATTGGTTCATGCTCCACGGGGCGATAGTATTGGGGGACGACGTGCCTACTGCGCATTTTGGAGGTATCGGCTGGGGCAGGAAAAAGGGGGACACCTCGGAAGACGGCCCCGGGCTGGAAACTTCAAGAAACCTGGGCAAGCACATGACGGAGATTGTCAAAAAGATGGCTTAGAGCTTTTCCACGTCCTTTTTTCTTATCCTGAACTTCTTCGCGGCAAAGAAGCCGCCCGCCATTATGATTGCGACGAGGAGCAATGTTAACCTTGCCGGCTCTTCTGCCAAGAACTCGCCCAGGTCGCTTATCGCCTCCGAGACCTGGGTGCTTATATCGATTTCCTGGGGCAGGGCGCTGACCAGGGACTGCGCCTGCGCGTCCTCGAAGCCGTCCGCGCTTGCCCTGATTTCCCACAGCCCCGGCTGGTCTACGTAGAAGATGCCGTCGATTAGGACCTCCGTCCCGTCGGGGCGGATTAATATTATGTTTCCGGCAATAGGGTTGCCGCTCGCGTCAATTAGCGAGATATCTATCGGCTCGCCCATCTGCAGCTCATCGCTCACATCTATAATAAGCGGCTTTGGTAGGGCTACTACGGGCATCTCGCAGATCTCCTCCGTGAAATTTTCCCCGCAGGGCTTCCCGTCGCAGTCGCAGAGGCATATTGTCAGGCGCATGCCATTAATGCATTCTTTGGCCTCGCAGGCCCAAACCTCCTCGCATTCGTCATTGCTTTTACAGATAAACTCACCCGGGACGCATTTTCCGGACTCGCAGTAGTCGCCGTCCGTACACTCGTCATTGTCGTCGCATGAAGTGCCGTCGTCCTTGTTTCTCGCATCTCCGGAGTCGAGCCATCTCGTTTGCGTCACAGAGTATTCGCAGTCATTGCCGTCGCAGCCGTAGTTTCTGTATTCTTCCTGCTCCTGTTCCTTTTCAGTGCACTGGCTGGTTGAGACCCACTGGGTCGAACCGGTTTCGTACCAGCCGTCGTTATCGTTGCAGTCTCGCGAATTGCATGAGCTGCTGCAGGATCCGCAATCTGCAGGGCATGAAGAGCAGGTCTCTGCGCAGTTGCAGACAGAGTCACCGCAGGTGATTTCCTCGCCGCAGTATGAGCATTCTGATGACCTGTTTTCATAGAATGTCTCGTTTTCAACTTCACCGCAGGAGTTGCTGTCATATTGGGTGAGGTTCCTCTGCTGCAGCTTGGTATTGTTTATCCTGCAAGATGTGATATTAATCCAGCCGCTCCAGGAGGTGTTAGTGAGAGATGGGGTGCAGAAGTCGCAGGCTGCCCATTGATAATCGTAGAAAGTTGTGTTGGCTATGCAGTCGCTGCCTATGCCGGTGACGTCGCAGCATGATGCTTTGTTGGCGTCGTACTCTGTGAGGTTTCTCTCCTGGAGGATTGTGTCGTTTGCCTGGCAGGATCCGCTGTCCTCCCAGTCGCCCCAGGATGTGTTGGTGAGCGAGTATGAGCAGTAATTGCATGCGATGAATTGGTAGTCCCAGAAGGTCTGGTTGGCTACTTCTCCGCAGAAGTTCTCGTCGTACTGCTCAAGCGAGCGGTTCTGGAGCTGTGAGTCGTTTGTGAGGCAATCGCCCTGGTCCTGCCAGCCGCTCCAGGAGGTGTTTGTGAGAGATGGCGTGCAGAAGTCGCAGGCCACGTACTGAATCTCATAAAAAGTCTCGTTAGCGACTTCTCCACAGTAGTTGGAGTCGTACTGAGTGAGTGACCTATTCTGCAGCTGAGTGTCATTGGCTAAGCATGATGACTGGTTCTGCCAGGCTGACCATGAGGTGTTGGTGAGAGATGGGGTACATGAGATCAGCCAGGCATAGCTTTCATTATTCCCCTGCCACCCTAAATAGGGATAGCCATTGTTCAAATCTTCATCTGATAATGCAATATCCCATCCAACACCTAGGAAAGTCGAAAGAGAGTTCATTTGGGCAGTGGTCTTTCCTGTTGCATTTCCTGCAGTTGAGCTCTGCCCTGAGGTTTCCATGTCCCAGAAGTTGCCGGGCATTTCATAGCTGCCGCCCGTATCCACAGTTCCGGCAAATCCTTTGTCCGCCGGATTCCAGTTATCATTTCCGGAAACGCTTCCAGTTGAATATGAGTTTAATATTTTACGCTGATAATTCAGTCCGACAAAGCCTCCAAAGCTTGTTTCTGCGCCCGATTCTCTTGCAACACTGCCTGTCGAGTAGGAGTTGTTAATTGTTGCAAGGCTGTAACCTATTAGCCCTACAAACCCGCCTACTGAGATGTTGCCGGTTGCATTGCCGGTTGCATAGGATTTTTCAATATTGCCCTTTTCGTGATACCCTACAAACCCCCCTATGGAACCGTTCCCATAAACATTTCCAAGCGCGTATGAACTGATTATGTTTCCCCAGACTGATGAGCCGACAAAGCCCCCGACCATTTGATTGCCGGTAACGTCTCCTGTTGAATATGAATTGATTATCGATCCCGTGTAGGGGCAGCCGACAAAGCCCCCGACCATTTGATTGCCGGTAACGTCTGCAGTAGAGAACGAGTTGCTCACTACTGAACTGCTGTGTCCCGTTGTGCCTAAAAGGCCTCCGACGCAGTAGTTCCCCGCAACAATCCCCGCCGAATACGAATTTATGATGCTAGCGTTCCAAAAACTGCTTGCAAGGGCCCCTACATAATGCTGCCCGGTGACATTGGCATCAATTAAGCCCAAGTTAGAAATGCTCCCATTTTCAATATATCCGAATAAGCCCGCCTCGTCTGTGTCCGGCCTGAATATTTTCAGCCCAGTTATCGTGCGGTTGCCCCCTTCAAACGAGCCTTCAAATGGGCCTGAAAGGTTTCCTATGGGCACCCAATCGTTTCCTAAGCCATCGTAATCGGCAGTCTCATTATCTAAGCTGTTGTTCAGGACGTAGTAGGCGGACATGTTTAACCTAGTGTTGTTGAGCTGCGTCCATGTGCAGATTTGGTAGGGTTCTATGTCTGTGCCCGAGCCGCCGCAGAAGAGGGGTTCAGGCTCTCCGCCGCCCTCAGTCGCCGTGATATTCACATAATTGACGTACATGGTATGGTGCCCCGTGTTGTTCAGGTATCTCGTGTTCCACGTGTCTATGTAATCCTGATAGTCTGAGTCGTTCTCGTACGGCGACTCCATGTCCATCTCGTAGTGGGCCATGTCCATATAGGGGTAAGGTTCGGGGGTCACCGAGCTGTATCCCATCCTCTCCATTATAGTGTATCCCTTGTAGTAGCCGTTCTGGTGCAGGTAGTAGCTGCGTCCCATGCCCTCCTGCTTTTCAAGCTCGTCAAACTCGAAAAGGACTTCGTCCCCAGGCTTCATAATGACATACCTGTCGTCTGTGTCTGCTACTAGCTCCATGACGTCGCCCAGCTTAGTGAAATAGCCCTCGTAGGGGATGGTGTTATTGAAGGTGTCATTGTAGATGTAAACGCCCAACGGGTGCTTAGAGTAGTCCTTGTTTGACATGCCCTTGTCGTTTAGGACTGCTGATGTTGGCTTAATCTTGGTTATATTTATCGGGACATCGACTGACGTGTCGACTGCTATGTAGTCTATCTGGATATTGTGGTGGGTGTGTATCCTTATGGTAAAATTGGTATAGTTGTTGCCCTCAAACCAGTGGGTTATGTCCCAAATGCTAGTCCTCGGATAGCCGTGTGCTTGGAAGAGCTGCTCGTCTTCTGGTGCGTAAATCCAAGAGCCGTTAGCTGCCACCACTTCTGCGTAAGGGTAGGCATACATATAGAAAGGCTCGTCAGGGTTCTGCATCAGGTAAGCGTACCTGTCGGCATAATCCTCCGATGTTGCAAACTGGTTGTAGCCGTTGAAGAGAATCTTAATCTGCTGTGCGCCCGATAGGTTGCCCAGGTCTACTGTGAGGGTGTCCCACTCCAATGCTCTTCCATGCACAAAGTCAAGGTCAACCTCGCTTATGGTGTCTAACACATCATTCCCGTTTGTGTCGTAGGCTGATACTGGCGGTTGAGGGTCTTGGACCGTATAATAGAGCATGTCCTCATAAGGCTGTTCCACCCAGTTGTTCATGCCGTTGAAAACAGGCGAGTAAATGCTGACATCCTCAGGATGGTCGACTACATAAAGCTCCACCATGTCCATGTAGTTGACCTCGTCCCTGTCTTCCTTTAAACTGAATATGTATTTGCCGTCCTTGGGCTGAAGCTGTTTGTCGGTGATGTGCAGGTAATCCTCATTAGTGGCTTCTTTACGATGGCGTGGAACGCTGTAGGGGTCTGGGTTTCCTATACCGCCAGGAGTCCAGGGGCTTGAGTAAAGCAAGCCTCCTCCGCCTCCGACATCGGTCACGACCTCAAAATCAGTCCCGTTCCAGGTGTAAAGGAAGGGGCAGGACATCTTCGCCCCACTGTTGCCCCTTGAGACAGCCATTATGTACATGGTATCATCGCTAGTGAAGTCGGTCAAGTCTGTAAAGTCATAGAAATAAGTCCGTTCAGTGCTTGATGTGGTGTAATTGACTGTAACCCAGGCTGATGAGGTATAGTTCCAGGCTGAGATGTTGACCCCCGTGCCGCCGTTTGTCAGGTCACTGTAGCCTACCCAGGTGAATTCTAGAGTAGTTAAGCCAGTGGTGTTAATCTCATAGACTGAAAAATCGTGGGCATTATCCACACCGATTGGACCCGTTATTGACTTGCTCTCGGAATCGTTTGCTAAGACGTATGGAAAGTCGGCAGCCTCGCCTGGGAGCGATGATGGCGTAGGCAGGGTGGTGGAACCTCCGACAAACATCTTCCACCTGTCAGGCTTCTGGATATAGCCGTCAGAATCCATCCTAGCTGTCCAGACATCACCACTTCCTGCTCCGTATGAATAAGTATTTCCTGTGACATAGATGTTGTCGCTGGAGTCTACTGCTATGGCATTACCATAATCATCACTTGCGCCTCCGATTGTCTTGTTCCAGATTTGGTCTCCGCTGGAGTTGTACTTGATTGTCCAGATATCATAATTCCCTGCTCCGTATGATTCAGTAGCTCCTGTGACATAAATGTTGCCGCTGGAGTCTACTGCTATGGCATTACCAACATCACTATTTGCGCCTCCGATTATTGAAAGCCATGTGCTGTTGTCGAAGGAGGATGAGGGGGGCTCTTCATCCAGTATCCCGTAGCCGCTGAAGCGGGTGGCGTTGAATGTGAGTATGGAATTCTCGCAGGACTGGTTGAGGCAGACGTCGGCCGGGCATTCTATTCCGCTGGCGATCAGCTCGTCGACCGTAGCGTAATCGCCGAAGTAGAGGGTTTCTGCGCAGTCCACTCCACTCAGGGTTATCTCCGCGCTGAAGTCCTCATAGGTATAAGGGGTTTCGTTCAGCTCCGGGAAGGCCGATGAGTTCACGTATGCCAGCCCCTGCCCGAGAGTAACCGCGCTGTCGAGGTCGAGCGGGTTGTAGTCGCTCAGGTCGAGCTCGGCGGTCCAGTTTATCTTAGTGTGCGAGTCATTGACCGCAAGGCCCATGACTGTGTTCTCGCTTGTCCCGTCATAGCTTGACGAGTACTGCGAAGACGAAGCGCTAAATAAGGTAGCTGCTCCGGAATACAAGTCGCCGTGGAGGGCGCTGCCTAGCTCTGTGCCCCACGGGTCATAAAGGAAAGCGTCGCTTCGGATAGGGCAGTTAGTGTAGCCGGAGCATGCCTGCGCCCGCATAGCTGAGGTGTAATGCACCTTTCCGTAATACATACCTGGGCCGACAAGATACATATCCCCAAGGTACTGCGATGCAAGAACTGCCATATTGGCCTTAGTCAGGTCATATCTTATGTTTGCCCCGCCGGTCAGGTTGAACGGCAGGCCGTCGCGCGTTACGTTCAAGAGATATCGGACATAATCACCCACATCATATGATGGCGTCCCGCTGATATGGCCTGTATTGTCTAGAAAGTTGTTCTCGAATGACCAGGCATGGTTGACACTAAATCCTGCCGTATCGCTGCTTGAGGAATCGCCGCAGACTGTTGTGATATTGGCTAGGTATGTTTTATTGTATAGATTGGATGCGTCGGAAAGGTTGACCGTAAACGTAGTGTAATTACCGTCGGTGAGGTTGCCCAAGGTTTGCGTCGCGCCGCCGACTATGCTAAGGTTTCCTGCGCTTATCGTGGCGTTGCAGTTTGTGCCCACGCCGGAGAATGAGACGTTCAGAAGGATAGTGCCGTTTGCATAGCTGAAGATTTGGCCTTCTGAAGGTGAGGTTATATTTGATGCGATATTTGTCTGAAGCGTCACAGTCCTGCCTTCGATTGAATTAACATTGCCTCCAAGATCCTGCGCGTATATGCCGTAAGAGTGGGTTCCGTCTCCCTGATTTGTAAAGTCGTTAACATATTGGTTTGCTGTTGCGTCATAGAGTGATCTGATTTCATCTTCGCTCAAGCTTCTGTTAAATACCATCACATCATCGATTGATCCGCTTATAGGTCCGAACTCGTCTTGCCTTTGCCCGACATATAAACTCCAAGAGCCCGGGGATATGCGCCCAGTGTGGCCTGCGCTTTTTTCTAATTGCCCGTCGATATACACTCTTGCCGCTGCCCCGTCATATTGGCCCACATAATGGTGCCAATTGCTATCCGTTATTTTTCTATCGGAGTCTATTATTATTTGCCCGTCTTGCGTTTTGACTATCCACCTAATGCTCCCGTCCGCGGGATCGGCAGCACCTAAGTGCACTAAATTCCAGCTTCTATCCGTGCCTCCGGACCCGATTCCCCCGAAAAAATTGTTTGTCCCCGATGGGGAATTGAGCCTAACCCAAATTGAAAAGGTAACGCTCTGCTGCTGGGCTTCGGAGATTTCTCCAAAGTCGGCATAATCCCCCGCGCCGTCAAGATCGAGCCCTTTTCCAAAATACCCTCCGCTTGCCTGGCTTGCATTGTTAATGGCAGACCCGTTATACCTATTCATAAAATCGATTATAGTGCTTCCTGAAACATCATCCATCCGCCACCATGAAACCAGCGAGTTATCCCAATCGACAAATACGGCATGCCCGCCTAAATTATCGGAAGATGAGATATTTAAGACCAGCTCGCCGGTTATGGCGCCATCCGCAGGCGTGAGCACGGTTATTTGGGGTGTGGCCATAGCCTCAAAATTCGCGGTAATGCTCAAATCTCCGGCCATAGTTAATGCGGTTTCGTTAGAGCTGGCGTTTGCAATTGTAAAAACGTCTCCCGTCCAATTCACGAATTCCCAGCCGAAATCCGGGCTTGCGGTTATATTAACTAGGCTACCCTCGGTATAGGTTCCGTTGCCATTGAAGCTCCCCTGGCCTGTTTTATTTATTGTTAATTCGTATTCCAGCGCCCCTATCGAAAAAAATGTTTGGATATTCATTAGATTATTATAGTTTGCATTAATCCAAGATGACGAGCGATTGGTAGAAGAAACCCTTATCTCATCTAATTTGCCGTGCCATTCACGCTGGCCATTGGGTTTGCCCCACCCCCTTGCACCTATAAGAAAGGGGTCGGAATGGTCTATGCCCGAAACGGTTCCCGTTTCGTCTTGCGTAGTTCCCGTCTGGGCAACGCCGTCAATATAGAGTGTTAATCCGTCGACACTATTTGAGCCGTCGTAAGTGCCTGAAAAATAATACCATTGGTCTTGAACCATTTCAATTGCCTTATCCTTAGAAACAATTTGTAAAGGGCTGTTATCCCCATGGAAACCAAAGGTGAATTTCCCATTTATTAATAACATATAAGAACCCCTATAATCGCCGGAATCCTTGACTTTTGCCATCATAAACTGGGGAAGTGTTGAGGCGGTATTTTCATTTTTAGCCAGGCACTCCATAGTGTAAGCAGAATCATAAGCAAGAATCGCGTCCCACGCCTCAGCCGAGCCATATTCAAAATATTGCTGTGATGCTTCCCCGCCAAAATGAGTAGCAGAGCCCACTAGCCCCGCGGAGCCGCCCTCGGAAATGCCGCCTTGCCCGCTAAAAGCCCACTGGTTGATCGTACGGTCAGACCCGCCATTCGGCGCGACCAGTTTATAATAAGAATCATAGGCGCCGTACTGCCCATACGGGGCATCTGCAGCGGGTTGTGCAGTTTCGGAAACATTGCCCCAATACATTGTAATGGCCGTATCCTCGGAGCTTGAAATATTAATTGCCCTGACTGCGATTTCCATTACAGATAAGCCGGGGTCGTTATTGAGGGTAAAATTTCTTATGTCGATTGCCAGTCGTGTATCGCCCTGGTAAAATCTTAAATCCGCCCCCCCGTCTAGAGCCGGGCGAGACCCATCCAAATCCAGGGGGCCGTTTATTTCATTTAGGCCGGCTATGTCATGAGTGATTAACAAGGTAAAATTAGTTAAATCCGCGTCAATAAAGTCGTGGTTAACTATTAAATTCAGCCCATAATTCAGCCCCTGGCCGCCGCTTTGGATCTCAAAGCCGCGGTCTTCTAAACCATCGCCGCCCGATCGGCCCTCTGCAGGTTCGCCCGCCCCGGGCTCAACGAAGTACTCGTAAAATTCCCCCGAGCGCGCTCCGGCGGCCAAGTCCGCCTGGCAAAACGCCAGGCCCGATGCCAGTAAAACTAATATCAGCAAGGCTATAAATGACGTACTCCCCGGACTGAAGTCCGGGGTATCTCCCGCAGGCAGGCTCAAGCCATGAAATCAGTCATGGTGTACTGGCCTGGTGCGGCACAAGCATTGGCCATGACTGGCTCTTCGAAGTTCCATTCGTGCTGCGAGCAGGCAATGTAGTGCTTTATCGTGTCGGCGGTGACGTTGCCGACCGAGCGGTAGAATTTACCTGCCGACCAGATGTGCTTCCGCGAGACCTTGACTGCAAGTTCAGGGAAACGCTGGAAAAGTCTGCGCGCCGATATGCCCTTGAAGAGTTGTACCGCGCGCGAGATCGAGTCGCTTGGGTTGACTGCCACGAAGAGATGAATGTGGTCGGGCATTACTTCGAGTTCGATGATTTCGAAGTTGTGGTCGCTCGCAATCTGCTCAAAGAGCATCTCGCAGGCCTTTTTAACGAAAGGCTCATTGAATATAGGTCTTCGGTATTTGGGCACGAAGACTATGTGGTAGGTCAGTTGTCCAAAGCCATGGCTGTAGTTATTGAGTTTCATTTGGTCTCCATGTGGCGCCATGAAAGGCCGCGCGGCAGCGCGGCGCGCGCCACGTAGAGTCTATCACGCTAACAAAATAAATGAGGTAAAGCGGTCTCCTCCCCGACTTAAAAAGTCGGGGTACCCGACCGCACAAAATGTAATGGACAAGATATTTAGTATAGGTCTGATGGTAGTTATGCTAGCGTCTATCGCAAGCGCTGCAAGCATTATAGAGACTAATGTGAATGATGTCATAATATACCCCCAGTCCACCTCGCTAATAAAAGAATCGGGAACAGAGAGCCAAGGCAGTGAGTTCAGTGCTGGAATTAATAGAGGGGCATATGCCGATTCAATAAGGGTCTCGGGAGCCCTTGAAATGTCAGTATCCTCAGAGCCTATGGTCTATCCGCGCACACTCATTGAAAGCCCCATAAGGCAGTTGCTCATCCAAGTTTTAAATAAAACCGTGAAGATTGGAGATATGGAAGGGACGCTCTCCTGGATAGGTGAAAGCTGGATAGGGCTGGCTGGAGAGAAGTTCATTGCAGTCCCCATAAACAGCGTAATATCCATAGAGTCTGTTGAGCCGTTAGAAAAGCCGGAAGTTGGGGAGTCGCCGGAAGCCAGGACTAATGTCAGCTGGAGAAGTGGAGGCGGCAGGAATGTGGAAATAAGCTACCTGTCCGGCGGCCTGTCATGGTCGCCCGTGTACTTCCTCGACGCTGGCGAAACAAGCTCTCGCTTTGAGTTCTGGGCCAGGGTAAATAATAACTTTGAGCCTTTGGAGGCAAGGGTTAGGTTGTTGGGAGGCGACATAAACATACGGGGAGGGTCTGCAAGCAATACAAGATATATGACAGACACCCAGATGGACATGGCATATGCATCCGAGGCAATCGGCGACTATTATGATTCTGCACCGACAGTCTCGACATCAGGAGAATATGAGATATACGATTTGGGCAGGAAGAGTCTTGAGATGGGAGAATCGAGGCTCATATCCATATTCGCAGGACCTGTGACACCAGAAAAGCATTATGTATGGAATACGCGTTCGGGAGACAAAGTAGAAAGGATATATGAGGTTGAGAACAGCGGGAAGACCTGGGTCCGCGGAACGGTAAAGGTTTATGAGCACGGTATGCTTGTTGGCGAAGATAGTATAGACTGGACGCCTAAAGGTAGAAATGCCAAAATAACAATAGGGAAGGCCCCGGACATAGAGGTATCAAAGAGGACGTCAACCGTTTCCATCGGCTACAAGCGCTCTTCAACCTCGACCCTCCGCCTGAAAAATTACAAAGCTGAAGAGGTAACGGTCCAGCTGACGGATTATCTGCCTAGTAACATAGATGCAGGGACATTTAAGCCCAGCCATGACTTCGAGCAGCTGCCGGGCAATATGATAGTCCTGAACCTTACTTTGGGCGCGGGCGCCAGTGAGGAGATTGTGTATAGTTATACTACATAATCTTCGTTTTACTTCTTATTTTCGCTAATTAGCCATGGCAAGAAAGCCTAGAATCAAGCGCATGGAAGTTCTAGTGCATCCACATTGCAGCTCTGCGGGAATGCATCATGATGCCTCTTGGAGAAGATCCATAGATGAACTCGCCAAAGATCCGCATGCAGGAATGGTAATCTTCATTAGCATGAGAAATTCGGGTGAAGAACAACAAAAAATTTTTGAAAGAAGAAAGGCACTTGCGAAATATGCTAAAAATGCTTTGAATGATAGAGTCATTATCACATCAAGCCCAAAAAAGATAGAGAGTATCATGAGAGGCAGGGGTATTGAGACTGCAGGGGAATTAAGGATGACTGCGTATGGGATGTATGGGGGAAATGAGTCTCTATGCGTCTCAAGGTATGGGAAGGCTGCGAGAGATGTTCTAAAGGCCTCTAAGTTCGATATCGATGAAGGCAGAAGCGTCATAAGGAAGCTTAAGTAATAATCATTTATATTGTTTCAAATATATATCCTTAACATGGAGTTCTCGAAAGTAGCGGAAACATTCCAGAAGCTCGAGGCGACGCAATCCCGCCTTGAAATGACCGACCTCCTGGTCGAGCTGTTCAAGCAGGCCCCTAAAGACGAGATCGATAAGTTAGCCTATCTCTGCCTTGGGAGCTTCCATGCCGAGTATGAGGATGTGGTGCTCGGCATAGGCGACAAGACCATGGTGCAGGCGATAGCCATGGCAGCGCATCGTTTGCCTAAGGATGTTGAAAGGAAGTTTAAGGAAGTTGGCGACTTGGGTTTGGCGGCCGAGGAGATGATAGGCTCCGGCAAGGGGGTTTCCCTCGCCGCTTTTGCAGGTACCGTGCACGGGGCGGTTACGCTACAGGAACTCTTTTCCTCGTTGAATAGGATTGCATCGGCATCCGGCTCGAAATCCCAGGACCTGAAAACCAAGACGCTTGCAGGCTTGCTTAGTAAGGCAAAGCCCGTTGAAGCGAAATATATAGTCAGAATCGCACTGGAGACTATGAGATTAGGTACTGGTGGGATGACCCTGCTCGATGCCCTGGCGACCGTGTATGCTGACAAGAAGAAGAGGCCGTTGATTGAGAATGCGTATAATATCAGCAGCGATATAGGCTTGGTAGCCCGTGAGCTTGCCGAGCATGGCCTTGCAGGTGTGGAGAAGATAAAACCAACCGTAGGCAGGCCTATAAAGATGATGGCTGCGCAGCGCGTGCAGAGATTGGAAGAGATTCCTGAGAAAATGGAACGATTCGCCGTGGAGGAAAAGTATGACGGCGAGCGGATGCAGATACACAAAGACGGCGATTCAGTGAAGATTTTCTCACGCAGGCTGGATGAGATAACTGAGCAGTATCCAGATATTGTCAAATGTGTTAGGGAGAACGTCAATGCGAAGACTGCGATAATGGAGGGCGAAGCCGTTGCGGTACATGGAGAGAAGCTACAGAAATTCCAGGTGCTTATGCAGAGGAAAAGGAAATATGATATTGAAAGATACGTCAAGAAAATTCCTGTAAGGCTCTTCCTCTTTGACCTGCTTTATGTTGACGGTGAAGACATCATGGTGAAGGGTTACGCTGCACGAAGGTCAATGCTGGAATCTGTAGTCAATGAAAAAAAAGACATCACATTCGCAAACCGCATTGTATCCAAGGATCTAAGGCAAATAAAGCATTTCTTCGACGACGGCCTGAAGCGTGGAACTGAAGGCATAATGGCAAAAAACCTTGCAGACGATGCTATTTACAGGGCCGGTGCTCGGGAATGGATGTGGATAAAATGGAAAAAGGATTATCTTGAGGGTCTTGTAGATACCTTTGACCTTGTGCTTATCGGCGCTATTTACGGGACTGGGAAACGAGCCGGGAAATACGGCACCCTGCTTGCAGCCACATATAATGCTAATACCGATATGTTTGAGAGCTTCTGCAAGATAGGCACTGGCTTCACCGATGAAGACCTGGACGGAATGCGTGAGAAGTTTTCCCTATTGGTTTCCAAAAACAAACCTGCACGCGTGCTGAGCGAGCTAAAGCCGGACATATGGTTTGAGCCGGGTATTGTCATGGAGGTTTCAGGAGCGGAGATAACCGAAAGCCCTGCGCACAGCTGCGGGAAGGGGGAATTGGGCAAGGGCCTTTCTCTAAGATTTCCGCGCTTCAAACAATACAGGGAGAAAAAGCCCGAAGATGCTACAAGCACGGACGAGGTACTCCAACTGTTCGGTAAATGATTTTTGCTATCAATAGTATAAATTAAACACAATGGACAACGAAGATAAGGCTATACTAGAAGATATGGATTCAATCATTCAAGAATCTGCAGGAAAAAATGCTAAGAGCGACAGGATTGCCATGGAAATCCTCGAGCTGGCCATTAAGCTGGAGAAACTCACAAAAAGCCATTATGTACGCATAGCCGGGAAGGTTGTCAATCCCTTGGGCAAAAGCGTCTTTGAATATCTGGCTGAAGAGACAGGTAATGAGCTAAAGGCCCTTGAAACACAACGCTCTGCGCTCGAAAAGGATAAAAAATGGCTCGCTAAGGAGGATGTAAAGCCATTGAGGAGTGTCTGCCCGGTGGTATTGCCTAATGAAGCCAAGAGCGGGATTCTTCCCAAAACATCCGATGTGCAGAGCGACGAGAGCGATTTGGATGCCCTGAAACTGGCGATTGATGTCAAGAAGAGACTAGTTTTATTTTACTGTAAGGCTGGCTCAAAGCTGAAAGACAGCTATGGTAAAAGGATGTTCGCAGAGCTTGTAGAAGCATCTGAAAGGCATCTCAATGAGCTGGAAGTCCAGTTCGCCTGGCTGGATAGAACCGGATTCTGGTATGACCCTGGTATGATGACAGATTAGTCATTTGACTATTTTCTGTATCTCTTTGAATTCGCTTGTGCCCGCATTATTCAAAAGTTGGAAGATTAGCATCTCGCTTGAGACGCGATAAACTCCCGACTGGGCCATTCGCTCGGTAGCGATTTTCTTGTCGGACCCTTTCCTCGAGGAGATGGCGTCTTCCACCAAAAAGACCTCGTAACCCTCGGCAATTCCATCCAACGCAGTTTGAAGAATACAGACATGCGCCTCGATGCCGCAAACGGCAAGCTGCTTTTTGCCAAGCTTCTTGATGCTTTCTTTGAATGCCTCGTTGCGGAAGCAGGAGAACTCGGTTTTCTCGAGGGGTTTGTCCTTAAAGAACATGTTGAGCTCAAATACTGTAGAACCGAGGCCCTTCGGGTATTGTTCGGTGTGCATCATGGGCAAACCCATGGTTTCAAAAGACCTGATAAGCTTAGAGCAGTTTCCAATTACCCTATCGAACTCGAAGATTGCCGGGCGGAAGCCCTCCTGGACGTCAATAACTAAAAGAAGTATGTTATCTTTTTCTGGGATTCCGTTCATCTTACATCGCCCTCAGCTTTGCAATCCTCTGGTCAATAGGCGGGTGCGTGGCAAATACTCCGCTGAAGAAGGTCTTCTTGGGGTCGGATATAAAAAGGTGGGATACCGCATCAGTGGTCTTCATCTTGCCTGTATTATGGTTCTTTATCTTCTCAAGGGCGTTTGCTAATCCCGGAGGGTATCGCGTGAGCTTTGCCCCCGTCGCGTCAGCAAGGTATTCCCTCTTTCGGGAAATAGAAAGCTGAGTGAGCTTGACGACGATTGGAGCTACTATCGCAAGCACTATGCCGATTATCATTATCCAGCCTGCGCCGTCGTTCTTCCGACCGCCTCCTGAAAACCACATGCTCCTTAATAGTACATGGCTTAGTATCGCCACAAGGCCGACGAAAACAGCTATTAGTGTGAAAAATCGTATGTCATAGTTGCCTATGTGGCTCATCTCGTGTGCAATTACACCCTCGAGCTCCTGCCTGTCGAGAAGGTCGAGCGCGCCCTGCGTGACTGCGATTGATGCATGTTTTGGGTCGCGTCCTGTCGCAAATGCGTTTATATCCTTATTGGGTATGACATAGGCCTTCGGTGCCGGAATTCCTGCTGCAAGCGCCAGACCCTCCACCGTGTTAAGCAGGTATGCATGCGCTGTTGGATCCGCAGGCTTTGCCCCCGTAGATTTCAAAACCACCTTGTCGCCGTACTTATAAGAAAACAAGGCATTGGCGACTATTATTATACCAAATACCAAGAGGATTATAAGAACCAACTCCGGCATAAAAATCTCTGAGAACGCATAGGCTATCGCAAGGAGGAATGCCATTATTACAACTATGAGCAATATGGAATCCCGCTTGTTCTTGCCTATCTCCGTGTAGAAGCTAGTCCTCTTGGCCATTTAGAGAGCTGCAGTCGAAGCTAGTGCAGGTCATCGAACTTGACCTTTGGGAGAGCCTTGTCCGACTCCGCTATCTCAAAGAACTGCTCGTTCTTCCTGCCGCCTGCGAACCACCTTCCAGGTATCATCTGGATTGTGTTGTTGTACTCAAGAACTGCGTCATTGTAGAACTGCCTTGCGTAGGCAATCTTGCTCTCTATGCCGTCAAGCTGTTCCTGTAGTAGCTTGAAGTTCTGGCTGGCCTTGAGATCAGGGTAAGCCTCAGCGACGGCGAATACTGTCTTGAGTGCGTCCGTAAGCATGTTGTTTGCCTGGGCCTTGCCTTCGACGGTTTTTGCGCCGACGAGGGCGCTCCTGGCCTTCGTGACGTTCTCCAGCACACCCTTCTCATACTTGGCGTAGCCCCTGACAGTCTCTATCAGGTTGGGCACGAGGTCTGCCCTCTTCTTCAGCTGCACGTCTATCTGCGACCAGGCATTCTTTACCCGGTTATAGGTGCCGATTATCTTGTTCTTGTAGTACACGACTATGCCCACTGCCATAAGGGCAATAATCACCAAAAGTATTATCCATACGATCATTTTGAGAGTGTTTTAACCGGATATATTAGAGGTCATAAGATAAAAAGCTATATTTTTGCTTCATCCGTAGAGCAACGCGCCTATGGTGACTATGGAATTTACGAAAAGCCAAAGGGAATAGGCGACAATTATCGGCTTTTCTTTGTGCACTAGCCCATACAGAAGCCAGAATACGTTGAAAAATGCAAAAGAGCCCCAGGTCAATGGTGAAACTCCTGATGCATTCTTCATGACCCAAATGTTGTGGATTTGAGGGAGAGTCATCAAAGGTCCCATGACACCAGCTACAAGAACTATATTATCGAGTGTGCGGACGCTTAGCTTATAGTGGGGATAGGGGTCTCGTAAAAGACGTACCCTTCTCCTTATATTCAAATGCTGCAGCGGGGAATGCATGATGAAGTATAGGGGGAGTATAAAAAGAAGTTTTCATGATTTTTAATATTTGGAATTGGGAATCTATATACATATTTAAGTTTTGGGTTATTAAATAGTTATGAAACCGCCCCATACAAGATATAAGCCAGAAGCTGTCAATAGGCATGTTACCACGGTGCCGATGCTAGGCACTCGGAGATTTGGACATGAAGAGTACGATTTGGGTGAATACCCACTAAGGATAGTAATGGCGAGGCCTAAGGAAATAGTAGCACTCAGGGATATAAGAGGGAAGGTCCCCAACTGGGATTATATGGAGGGCTTGCTCAGAAGATTGGGTGTAGAGCAAATACACATAATGCCCATAAAAGATAATAAGATATTCACCGAGGAAGGTAGCTCTGCACTTGCAACGGCTTCAGAGATACTAGAAAGGAATGTGAGATCCGGGAGAGATGTCGCCCTCACTTGTAACCAGGGCCATAGAAGAACCAAAGGCGCTTTATACCTCTTGCATAGGAGGATGGGAGCCAGCCATGATGAAGGCCTGAGAGAGATTTGGCATCCGGAACTTGGACACCCCTTTAATGGTATTGAACAAAAGAATCTGAGAAGGCTTTTCGAAGAGCACATGAAGATGAAACGCTGAGGCTGGGCGACAATGTGAAAGCTGCTGGGCATATGATCATTGTCGCATGCCTCAACGCGAGCTAAGTTAAGAGAGATAAGAACGCTGAGGCTGGGATGGCAAGATGGATACACACTTCGTGCTTATTACCTTGCCAGACGCCTCAACGCCGAGCTTAAGCTAAGAGAAGTAAAGGCGCTGAGGCTGGGATTTGCAGCGAAGCTGCAAAGACGCCTCAGCTGGTTTGCAGTAAGGTTGAACGCTGAGGCTGGGATTTGAGGTCTCCTGTCCTCAGTCTTGAGTCTTGTCGGAAGGAAGCTTGGAGGTCTTCTGTCTCCTGTTTCCAGTCCTGTTTCTGGGTATATTATTGCCTCCGAATTAAAAAATTGGTGTAGTAATCGGTAATAATGGTAACGGGAAAATGTTACTAATCGTAGCGTAATCTGTTTATGATATTATTGCTGTAATAAAGAGAACTATGAAGGTTTAAATTAATGAAGTTTGTAGAAAAGGGGATGAAAGCATTAATTGCGATAGATGCGAGGAAGTGTGAA
This sequence comes from uncultured archaeon, assembly GCA_964391885.1. Lineage (GTDB taxonomy): Archaea > Altiarchaeota > Altiarchaeia > JAFGQM01 > JAFGQM01 > CAYMNU01. Next base: position 31,123 of record CAYMNU010000035.1, read on the forward strand.
AGGAAAGGTTCCTGCAGCGCTGGGTTTGTGGCCCCTTTTGGATTGGCGATAATCATAGACTCAAAGAAAAAAGAGGCATTCAGAAAGGCTTATGAAGGCGCTTTGCGTGAAACTTTGCTTGGGTTTGGAAAAGAATCTGAGAAATGCGTCTATAAATCCTATGATTTGTTCAAACTCCTCGGGATGGAGAAGGGTATATCGGCTTTGGAGGAATTTTCAAGCAAAATATCCACCCATGTTTTTGCAATAAACGTATTCTTCAGCACATTTAGCAGCAAAAAACTCCCCATGCTGGACACAACCAACGAAACTATAGTCTATGCATATAGGGAAAATGAGTCTGGTGTGAGGCATCTCTCCCTCAGAAAATTTTTGCATAAACTGATTGAGGCGTATCCCTACGTATGTGGATGGAAAGTACTGCAAGAGAATGAATTCGAGGGATGTGAACTTCTGCTAGACAGCTTCGACGGTGAGATAACTGAGGCCTGGCGCGATATTGAAGACTGCAAGGAAGTCAACATTTTGACATATGGGGACAATTGTTCGGAACTCATCGCGACGGCGGATATCCTGCTGAAGCTTCTTGAAATACGTATGCAAAAGGGTCATAAAACGGTTAATTCTAACAGCGTCTCTAATTGTCTCTCCGAATATAAAGGAAAATTAAGGGTGAAATACATAGGACATGACGTATTAAACAAAATTACGCCCGTCCGTGGCGACAACATAAACGTTATGCGAAAGATAAAACACCCAGTAATATTTGTCCTGCCTCCGGACGAACCGACAGTAGGAGCCCGCGAGATGATGCTGAAAACGCCCGTAATGCCAAGAATATTTGATCTTGCATATGGTTTGTCGGGATGCGTCAAGTTCTTTGATCCGAAAAAAGATGCCGATGCCATTAAAGAGGGTGATTTCCTGATTTGCCCGGAAGAGAAGAAGGAACCCTGGAAAAAGAGTTTCAAGCAGTTTGGGATTAAAGGTGTGGGTGTAGTGGCACTCGAAGAACTAATTAAGAGTAAAGTTAATAGTCTCGTATGATATATTCCCTGGGATGGAAATATATCCGATTTAATTATTGAGCTAGATATAAAAAGGTTAAAAAGTAGAAATAAAAAAACTTAATAGTTAAGTAAAAGAGATAAATTACTTATGTATTTTTATACTAGTACCTTCTAATAATCACACAATTCTACAAAAATGAACGGGACTGAAGTGAAACTGCCGAAGTGGCTGGAGAACCGGTATGGGGTTCTTTGGAATGAGTTTAAGGATAGGTCATTCAAGGCGGAGGAAGCCGAGAAAGTCCTGACAGAGAAGGGCGGAGTCGAGCGATTGGGTAGCGGCTTTGCCATGTTGCTATCAGATTTGAAAAGAGCAGGATGGATAACCGCTGAATTGGACCCTGAGGACTCCAGACGACGCATTTACAAGCTAAAGAGCAAGGATGACATCATAAGCGATGCCCTCAGCTTAGACAAGGAAAGCCTGACAAGATCCGACATAGAAGGAATACTTAAAAAGGCTGCAGACCTGATAAGGACACGCGTTGACTATAAATTTATACTGATACTGTTGTTCATCAAGAGAATCAGTGATAAATGGGAAGCCGACTATGGTCGAGCTTACAAAGAAGCCAAAGATGACGGACTTAGTGATGAGGACGCTAAGAAAGAGGCCGGCGCTCCAGCGTATCACGATTTTGACTTCCCGCAGGAATATCTGTGGGATGAGATAAGAAAGGATGTCTCAACACTTCCGGAGAAGCTGTCAAAGGCGCTGAAGGTTCTAGCAGAGAAAAACCCCGAACTTAAGGACGTCCTTGACAACATGGATTTCATACAATTTACATCCAACAGGGAGAATACTGAAATTCTAAGGCAGCTAGTGGAGCTGTTCAGTGAGAGAAAATTACATCACGTTTCCGCTGACATACTTGGCGATGCTTATGAATGGGTACTGAAATTCTTCGCGCCTCAAAAGGCGAAAGAAGGTGAGGTATATACTCCCCGGGAAGTCATCAAAGTCCTTGTGGAGATGCTCGACCCACAGCCCGGTGAGAGCGTTTATGATCCTGCCTGTGGTTCGGGAGGCATGCTTATCGTTTCATATAAGCACGTTGAGGACAATAAGGGTAAGAAAGAAGCCGATAAGCTCTTCCTGCACGGCCAGGAGGCCAACAACAAGACCCTTGCCTTCGGCAAGATGAACATGTATATACATGACATCAGGAATGTCAAGCTGATGGGCGGTGATACGCTACTCTTTCCAAAGTTTAAAGAAGCTTCGGGCGTTACTCCCTTTGATATCGTTATAGCCAATCCTCCGTGGAATCAGGACGGCTATGGTGAAGAGGTTATCAAGAAGGGTGAATTCTGGAAGCAAAGGTTTGGCTACGGATTTGTGCCGAACCAGTCAGCTGATTGGGTGTGGATACAGCACATGCTTGCTTCGTCTAAAGGCCGTGTTGGTGTAGTTATTGATAATGGTTGCCTTTTCAGAGGAGGAAAGGAACAGGTTATAAGATCGAGGGTGCTCGAAGAAGATTTGCTTGAGGCGGTTATCTTACTTCCGGAGAAACTCTTCTACAATACAGGCGCTCCTGGGGCGATATTGATCCTGAATAAGAACAAAGCTGCGGATAGGAAGGGCAAGGTTCTCTTTATCAACGCTTCGGAGACCTTCGAGAAACATCCGGATGTTAGAAAGTTGAATACGCTCTCGGACGCAAACATAGATAAAATTAGCAAGGCTTACCATGAGTTTAAGGAAGAG
>CAYMNU010000036.1:0-6947 GCA_964391885.1 uncultured archaeon
AAAATGGAATCCATCAACAGGGAAAAGGAGGAGGTCCTTGAAAGGGCCAAGAAAGATAACGTGAAGTTCGTGGACCTGCAGTTCACGGATTTGTTCGGCACGGTGAAGAGTGTGACGATACCCGTGGATTATCTGGGCGAGGCGCTGGAGAAGGGAACCTGGTTCGACGGCTCGTCTATCGAAGGGTTTACTCGAATAACAGAAAGCGACATGTACCTCATGCCCGATCCCTTGACATACAGCGTCATCCCCTGGAGGGTGATGGAGTCCGGGAGCACAGCGAGGATGATATGCGATGTCCACACCCCTGACGGCAAGCCCTTCGAGGGCGACCCTAGGCGAATTCTGCATCGCGTTCTTGATGAGGCCCATGCAATGGGCTTCACATACTACACCGGCCCGGAGCTGGAATTCTTCCTCTTCAAGAGCGAGAACGGGGGCGTCACTCCCGTGCCCCATGACAAGGGCGGCTATTTCGACCTATCAATGGACATGGCTTATGGCATAAGGCGGGATATGATGCTTGCCCTGGAAAAGCTGGACATAGAGGTGGAGATGTCCCACCACGAAGTTGCGCAGGGCCAGCATGAAATATGTTTCAAATACGGCACTGCAATCAAGACTGCTGACAGCGCGATAACCCTGAAATATGCGTTTAAAGCCATAGCCAACATGCACGGGCTGCACGCCACATTCATGCCGAAGCCGGTTTTCGGCGTCAACGGCAGCGGGATGCACGTGCACCAAAGCCTCTTCGACAAGAAGGGCAACAATGCATTCTTCGATGCGGAAGACCCCTACAAGCTCTCGCATGTAGCCAGAAGCTTCATCGCCGGCCAGCTGAAGTATATAAGGGAATTCTCAGCGGTCATCGCGCCCACCGTGAACTCTTACAAGCGCCTGGTGCCCGGATATGAGGCGCCTGTGTACACCTGCTGGGGCCAGAGAAACCGAAGCGCTCTCATACGCGTCCCCCGCTACTCTCTCGGCAGGGAAAAGTCCACGCGCTGCGAGCTGAGGTGCCCTGACCCCTCAAGCAACCCATACCTTGCATTTGCGGTCATGCTCAAGGCAGGATTGGAAGGCGTCAAGAACAAGATGATTCCGCCGAATGCAGTTGAGGGCGATGTCTATGAGTTTGACGAAGCCGAAAGGGCCAAGCACAAGGTGGGCATCCTCCCCGGCTCGCTGGGCGAAGCGCTTGAGGAAATGAAGAAAGGGGGCCTTGTCAAAGGGACCCTGGGCAAGCACGCATATGAGCAGTTCCTCAGGAACAAGACTGCTGAGTGGGACTCCTACAGGACTGCAGTGACTGATTGGGAGGTAAATAACTATTTGGAGGCCCTTTAGGCCTCTGCTTATTTTTTCTTTTTTATCTTCAAATAAAGCCATCTATTTCTGCAATTACACAGCTCAAATAGCTTTTTATCCCTTTCCCCTATAATTCATCATGGCTGCTGCAGGCGCGCCGCCCAAGTTCAGGGAAGCGCATATAAACTGGGTTTTCTGGAAGATAGCTAAGAACCAGCCGGTAGGTCGGAAGCTTCTGGTCCATGAAACCGGTCTTGGCGAAGGCAGCCTAAGGACTATTTTAGAGAGGCTTGAGGAATACGACCTTATCGACTCTGCGAAAGCAGGCCGTTCACTTACGCCCAACGGTAGCAAGGTCTTTAAGAAATTCTCACGCATGATAAGGCTCGAAAGCCTTGATAATCTTGAAATGTCCGACAAGCTGTCAAGCTGCGCAATACTTGTCAAAGGCGCCGCAGAAAAAGTCGGTTCCGGAATGGAACAGCGCGATGAGGCCATACGGATAGGTCGCAGCGGTGCGACTACGCTCTTGGTGGAAAACGGCAGGCTTGTCATGCCTGGCTTCGGAAGTGATGTCGACATGGACAGGCAGTATCCAAAAGACGCAGAGGCTCTCAAGAAGCTTTTCAACCCAGAGGACGGCGATGCCATCATTGTCGGCAGCGAGAACAGCTCCCAGGCAGCAGAGGAGGCCGCATGGCTGGCAGCGTCTACACTTTTGTCTTAGTTCCCTCTCACAAAACTTTTTATACTCCTCCTTTCTAACTAAGCCACGTTGGATATAATATCCAACCTCTTTTCAAGATAAAATGAAAGCTATTTTAATCGCGATTGCCTTGCTGGCTGCGCTCGCAGTCGCGCAGGCTGATGTGGGGGTTGTCGTCCAGTTCCCTGACGGGGAAGTATATACTAAATGTGTCAAGGTGGAAGAAGACATCAGCGGTGGAGCAATAATGGAGAGAACCACTCTTCCCTTAGGCTGGCATCCTGATTGGGACGGCTTTATCTGCTCTATTAGAGGGATAGGTTCCTGCGATTCATGGGATCCTACATGGATATTCAGCCAGATGTCTTTAGGGGACTCCTCATGGACTGAGTCGATGGTAGGCATTGGGGCCCCCAGTGTAGAGGACTGCTCAAGTATATACTGTTCAAGAGATGGCGATTTAATTGGTTGGGCTTTTGGCACATACGGTTCTGCAAAACCTCCAAATATCCCTTTCGAAGAGATATGCCCCCCCAAAGCCGCCCGGACCAGGGCAATCTCGCGAATATCAGAGCCCTTTTGGAAAAAATATTGCGAAGAGTGCGGCATCGAATATGATTACACCATACCCCCACAGTCGCTGAGCCTCATGTGCTTTAACAAAAAAAGGGAAGACAAGGAAAGGGCATGCGCGGCCTATAATCTCTCCTTAAGCGACACTGGGCTGGGTTTTGAGCACCCCGAATATCTTCGCAGCATAAACGAAGGCCTTTCACTGGGCTTTTCCTATGGCGGCCGCGCCATCGTGAATTTGACTGTCCTGGTAAACGGGCAAGCACATTTTACAAACGAAACAGGCAATATATGGTTTGAAATCACGCCTTCCGATTATTTAATAGAGGTCAGCGATGATTGCGTCGGGGAGTTCAAAAAGATAATCCGGATATCTGCATAGCTTTTTTTTATTATACTGAGAATTAGGCATGGTTAAGTTTGTCGAGACAATCAAGAACCAAGACTATCGGAAGGCGGCACTGGAGATTGCGGGCTTTCTATTGGTCTTTATATTATTCCTCTTGGTATCCGGCGCGTTTTCTCCCTAGCGCTCGGAGTATTCCGGCCAGCCCTGCTTACCTACAAGCGGAACAAAGGTGCAGTTGCCCCTCTTCAGCTCGTTTATCCTCCCCTCGCTGTTTTTCCTCGCAACAATGAGCTCCTGGTAGAAGTGGCGCCCGCCTATGGGTGCCACTATAAGACCAAATGGCTTTAGCTGGCTTTTCCAGGGATTTGGTATCTTGGGCGCTGCAGCGGTGGAGATTATCCGGTCATATGGCGCTTTTTCAATGTAGCCCATGCTGCCGTCCCCCTGTATGACTCTTACATCACCATATCCCGCCTTTTCCAGGTTCTTTCTGGCGAACTCGACTAATTCCGGGATTCTTTCTATGCTCGTGACGTTCCCCCCTCCAACCATTTCCGCAAGAAGCGCGCTGTTGTAACCTGATCCTGCCCCAATCTCCAAGACATTTAACCCTTTTTTCAATTCAGCCTCTTCCAGCATTATAGCCGCCATGGATGGCGCGGATATCGTCTGGGCTGCAGGTATGGATAGGGGCAAGTCAAAGTAAGTCATTCCCTTTTGGTTGTCAGGTATAAAATCCGCCCTGTCCACTGACATGAAGGCGCTCTCTACCTTAAGGCTTTTTATGTGCCCGCTCTTTATCAAATGCTCAATCAGCTGGTCTCTATTCATTTCGCGTTTTTTATTTTGCAGGGGTTAGCTTAACGAGTTCTCTACCCATTTTGCGTACTCTCCGCTGGATTGTTGGATGGGAATGCCTATTATACAAGGAAGCTCATAAGAATGCAAACTCTTCACTCTTCGCTCTATCTCGTCAAACTTTTCGGGCGAGGATTTCGCGAATACGATCCACTCATCGCTTCTTTCCAGCTTTCCCTTCCATCGATAGAGGGATTTGCTTTGGTAGATGTTTGCGCAGGCTATTAGCCTATCATCTAAAAGAGATTCGGAGATTTTTTCTGCCTCTTCCTCAGAGCCGCAGGGTACGTATATTATTAACATGGATAATTAGAGAAGCTTCAAATAAATGCCCCCTAATCTGAAAGGGCTTAAGCTGGACAATAAAGTTAGAAGAGAAATAGTGGGGAGCTGTTGCCAGACTCCCAAGCCCAACCCGTGATATTCTAGAAGTTAGTCCTATAAAAACGTTACCCTTAAACGAAAATCTATATTGCTCGAAGAAACATATGTTGTATAATATTATTTCCAGTTCGAGATTTAGTTCATTCATCACTTCGTGTCTAAAAAACCTCAATAGAACCTAAGCTAGACAATAAAGTTAGAAGAGAAATAGTGGGGAGCTGTTGCCAGACTCCCAAGCCCAACCCGTGATTATATTGAACATATTCCTATAAAAAGCTTGTCGGTTTTATTGTGTGAAAAAATATGCGTTGAATAATATTAATCAAGAGACGGTTTTATTAGCCTAATTTGAAAATTAGCTGCAATGAGTGACATAGACAGGGACTTGATTAAATCGGTGGCATCTGATGAAGGCGTTAGCGAAGAGCAGCTTACGGCATCTGTCAAAGCAGGCCGTGCAGTCATACTGAAGAACGCTCACAGGGACATAAAACCACTTGGCATCGGTGAGGGCCTGAGGACCAAAATCAACATCAACTTCGGCACGAGCCCTGCGCGGGCCGACGACAAGGAAGAGCTGGAAAAGCTGAGGATAGCCATCTCGCACGGCGCGGATACTGTCATGGATTTGAGCACAGGGAGCCAAATTGACAAAACCCGGCGCAGCCTACTAAAAGCGTGTGATGTCCCGTTGGGCACTGTGCCCGTCTACCAATCCTTCAAGCTGGAGGAGCATCCGAAAACCGATATAGAAACTATGCTTAAAGTCATAGAAAAGCACTGCCTCGACGGCGTGGATTTTGTGACGCTGCACTGCGGCTTGACAAAAGCCGCCATCCCAGCAATCAAGAAGCGTATGATGGGTGTCGTCTCGCGCGGCGGGGCATTGCTTGTCAAGTGGATGGATGACAACAATATGGAAAACCCGCTGTATGAACATTTTGACGATGTCCTGGCAATACTTAAAGAGCATGATGTGGTGTTATCACTTGGGGACGGCCTGCGACCCGGCTGCCTAAAGGACGCAAGCGACGAGGCCCAGTTCCATGAGCTCAATGTCCTCGGCGAACTGACAGAGCGGGCTTGGGCGGAGGGTGTCCAGGTTATTATCGAAGGCCCCGGCCACATACCACTAAACCAAATTGAATTTAATGTCAAAGAGCAGAAGCGCATATGTAGGGGCGCCCCCTTCTATGTCCTGGGGCCATTGGTCACCGATGTCGCCCCCGGCTATGACCATATAACCGCAGCCATCGGCGGCGCATTAGCGGCTTATTATGGTGTGGATTACCTATGCGCGGTTAGCCCCAAAGAGCATTTAGGGCTTCCTGATGCTGACGACATCCGCGTGGCGACAATCACGAGCAAAATAGCCGCGCATGCTGCGGATATTGCCAAAGGCCTCCCCGGCGCGCGCAAGTGGGATGACGACATGAGCCGCGCCCGCGCAGACCTGGACTGGGATACTATGTTCAAGCTTGCAATTGATCCCAAGCTTGCCGAGGCAATGCGGGGCGAGTGCCTTGCCAGCGACCCCGATGTCTGTTCTATGTGCGGCGAGTTCTGCTCGGTGAAGATAAGCAGGAAATTGCTGAAAAATGAAGACTGAGCTTGCTCCCGACATAGACAAGCGCATCAAGATTATAATCCGCGCACTGAATCTCGGGCATGTCAGCGGCAAGCATATAATCTGCATGAGGTCTGCGGGCGCAAAGACCCGCGCCCTTGCCCGCATATGGGGGCTGCCGAGAATCTGGCAGCAGGCACTCTACCTGAATGCATACTATATAATTGAAGTAGTCTCCGAGAAGTTTGACAGGCTCTCTCATGAAGAGCAGGACAAGACTCTCATACACGAGCTGATGCATGTGCCCAAGACATTCAGCGGTGCTTTGGTTCCCCACGAATGCTTTGGAAAGAAGATAGACCACAAGTCCGTCGACAAGCTATATGCCCTATATGTAAAGGAAATCAGGGATAACCCGCATCTCTTAATCTAAATCTTAATCATCTCATGCTAGGTCTATTCTATCTCTTTTTTGATGATTCTTCCTCTAGGCTTCTCCTCGCACCAGACCTGTCCCTGGAAGGAATAAACTTCTGTCTTAGGGTCCAGCCAGGCGTCCCGGGGCAGCCCTGCCTTGCGGCATGCCTGTGACAAAAACTCTTCTTCGTCCCAGCCCCACTCGACGGGAACCTGCGGCAGCAAAAGCCCTGACGCCCATCCTCTGCGCATTATCAGGCCGTCGCGGCCGACCTTAATCTTATTTGGAAGCTCCCTCGGGTCGTTCACTTTGATTAATTCCGGCGGAGTCAGGACAGAGACCTCGACAAGCAGCTTGTCAAGCTCGTTCTCATCTACTGGCCTGAACCTGGGGTCGCGCGAAGCTGCTGATATAGCGGAATCAATGAGCGCGTCAATCAGTGGCGCTACTGGTTCAGGGAAGCCTATGCAACCCCTTAAATCATGGCTTGGGTACTTTTCCAAGGTGACGAATACGCCGCGCTTTTCGTTAAATGAAGGGGGCACATTATCAGGCTCGTAGCGCCTTCCTTCAAAAATCAAAGTATCCACAACCCTGCGTGCGATTCCAACCGCCAATTGCCCGCCCTTCTCGCTTAGTGGCATTATGGATATTTTAACTTTAATGGAATTAATACCTTTTTCTGCGTTTAACCTATATTTAATCATGCCAAAACCAAGAAGGCCATCTGCGCTGAGTCCAGAGTCCAGGCAAGTTCTTGCAATTACAGGCCTGAGGTCTT
>CAYMNU010000037.1:0-2067 GCA_964391885.1 uncultured archaeon
TTCATGTCTATGAGCGAGAGGTGCAGCCTTGACGGTGTTTTAAGCTTTATCATCTTACGACCTCCATCCCTTTTTCATCAGCCTCTCATAATCCGAACCCGGAGCAACTTTCTTTATTACTTTCTTGTAGTGCCGGTACCGCCCCCGCGCCTCTTCATTGAGCTTCCTCCTACTGCGCTCGACCAGGTACTCTGTGAAGAGCCCATTTGCCCTGTTTATGGGCCTGCCGTCCCTCAGGACATCCAGCTCAAGAACCTTGCAGACAAAGCGTTTTGGGTCCCCTGGAAGCGTTTCAATGACCTTAAAATCAGCTTTTGCAAAGTAGTCGGGGCTTCTGGTTTCGACAAAGTATTTGGGGTCTTCTATGAAATAGACAGTCCCTATTCCCATCTGCTCTAAATTCCCGCGTGTGCTTGAGTCCTTGTATATATCAACAATGAAGCTTTCATAATCCTCGGTCCAGATGCCCATGGGCGCGCGGTGCAGGCCGCCCGTCTCAACTAACACTTCGTAGATCCAATTGGGCTCAAGGCCCAGTTTTTTTAACATAGTCGATAAGCTCCTTCATCTTCTCATGCGCTCGCCCGGCTGCTTGTTGGGCGCCTTCCCGGAACTCGCTCTCCTTTTCAGGGGCATGCTCACCCACTGCTTTTTTTACAGGAGTATACGCGGATTCCCTGAACCCGGGCGCGAACTCTTTGCCGTCCAGCAGGGCCCTGTTGCCCTTTACGACCCTGCCGACCTCTGCCACCCAAATATTATTAGACTCTAGGGCTTTAACAATGCCTTCCTTTGCTTTATCAGGACAGAAGATGAGCAGGGAGTCAAGGGACACGCCCAGATAGTCGATTCCTAGCTTTTCCAGCAAGCCCATGACTGCAGGATTGACAGTGCTGCGGATTTTTTCCTCATCTAACTCAATCCCTACTTCCGCAGACTTACAGACCTCGTTGGCGTCCCCACGTAAGCCGCCGTTGGTTACGTCAAGCATGGCGTGTATTTTCCTATCTAACCCGCTTTTAAAAATAACATTCACAGCCTTGATGAAATCCATGTTGAGGGTTTCTTTGACCACATCATGTTTCCCAGAGTAGATTGCAGTAGTTGCTATGGTGCCTCCGCCTGCGCCCGAAGTCATTAGTATCGAGTCGCCCTCTTTTACGTCAGTGCGCTTAAGCAGCCGGTCGGTTATTCCAATACAGCCCACCCCCGACACCATTCTTGTACCTATGACCATGTCGCCCCCTGTCCGCAGCGTCGAACCTGCAATAAGCGGCACTCCCGCAAGCTCGGCGACTGCAGCTATCCCTGCTACAAAATCGAAGAGCTTCCCGACGTCGCCGTCATCACTGAGGTGTAAATCATCGATAAGGGCAAGGGGCCTGGCGCCCTTGACCATGACGTCGCGCATGGCTGCGCGCGCGACATGAAAGCCTGCGATGAAGGGGAAGTCGCTTAGGCGCGAGTGAGTGCCGTCAACGGCTGCGACGATGATTTTACCATTTCCTATATCAACGGCCCCGGCATCGTCCTGCTGGCAGGGGGGCATAAGCGAGTTTGTTCCTGCAAGGCCTGCGATTAATTTATGGACGAAGAAGTCCCCACCACCTCGGCAGCCCACGCCTAAGTCGTGCATAGTCGCGCCGGCTTTTGGGGCCTCTAAAATACTTCTTAAAAATGAATCCCTGGGGCTTTTCCGAGTCATTTGGACCTCTCCAAGAATGGATTCGGCGAGCTTTTTGCACACGCCCTTTTCCAAGTCCTTATAGGTGCGCAGTTCCCCGATTAGCCTCTCAATAATCGAGCTTTCCGGCTCCCCTTTATCCAATAACCTGTTTACCAGGCCTTCAAGGTCCACTCTTTATTTAGCTCTTCTTCAAATTAAACCGTGGATTTGGAATCATGGCTTAAGAGGTATAGGAGAATATGCAAGGAGCTCGGCATACTTGAAAGGGACGATATCGAGGCGCGCAATATCGCCTCGCAGATAATCACTGACAAGAAACAGCCTTTGGGAAAGCTAGAGTCGCTTATACGTAATCGTGAGGCTTTAATCTTCGGGGCCGG
>CAYMNU010000038.1:0-12543 GCA_964391885.1 uncultured archaeon
GAAGTCATCGCTTTCGAGAACTTCACCGAAGTCCTCGCAGGCAACCTCACTAAGAATCAGAACTGGACCTTCTCAGTCCGCGTCTACGACGGCTATGAATGGGGCAACTGGAGCAACGCCTCCTTAGTCATCGCAAATGCACTGCCCGTTATTGAGGATATCGAAAACATAACTTTAAGGGAGACTGAAACAGTTTGGATAAACATCAGTGCAGATGATAATATTGATAATGACCCCTTGGATTATTATGTGAATTCATCGCTTTTCGACAACATCAGTAGCAATTTCAACTGGACCACGAACTTAAGCTCCGCGGGTGATTATGTCTTTCAGGTGAATGTCAGTGACGGCGAAGAGAACAGCACTAAATTAGTCTATGTCACTGTCCTTTACGCCCCCGACTTCGACGGAGACGGAAACCCCGATTTCAACGACACCGACATAGACGGCGACGGCATCCCGAACGAGGATGACTATCTGCTCGGCAATGCGACTCATGTCGTCTCAAACATAAATTTCAGCATCCATGTCAACGGCAGTGTTATGGATGAAAACCATTATAACGGCACCGCCCTCATCGAGTTCCTTGACGAGAACAACCAAACGATAATCGAGTTTGACTGGGAATTCAGCAACGAGTCGGTGCTTATGATGAACTGGACTGTCTGGTACGACGAAACCTCAGGAAACTTAACCGTATGGGGGCTAAATCTTCTTAATGAGACGAAAACCGTTTATGTGAATAAGCCGGGCGCAGCCTACAACTATGTCTGCATAGCCGATGATGCGGATACAAACGCTTCAACTCTTGCGCCTTCTTGCACAGGCAACACCAAGCTCAGGTGTCCAGGCACTTCAGGCGTATATGCCTGTAGTGTAATTGGGAACCAATTATTCCGTGTCACCGGCCTCTCCCACTCGGCAGTAGCCCCGATAGTAGTACCCGCCGGGGACACCGGAGGCGGTGGCGGAAGCAGCGGTGGCGGCGGTGGCGGCGGCGGTGGCGGAAGCGCTATGGCGGCAGACCCTTCTAGTTTCCTCGAACAGGCGACCCTTCCCGAGACTAACCTTAGTTCGGAAGATAATGCCACTCGGGCTATTCAATATACCCTCAGCCTTATAATACCCAGCCAGCCCAGGGCAGGCTCAGAGTTCAGTGTCTTCGTCTTGGACGGATTTGGAAATCCAGTCGAGGGTGCATTGATCTCTTATGCAGGCATGGCCGGGCTTACAGGCCCGGACGGCAGGGTAGTGTTCACCGCAGTAGAGGGTGATCTAAAAATCAGCGCCGAGAAAGACGGCTACACCGGCGCAGAAAAGATTATAGTTGCCGAGCCGGATTATGATAAAGAACCCACTTTAGCGGTGATGGCCCCGGAAAAGCCGAGCCAGGATCTCCTATTGCCTGTCCTGATAATAATCGCATCAATAGCAGTTATACTAATCTCTTTGGCCTTCCACCTGAAGCGGCGATAGTCTTCTTCACTGGCTTTTTTTCTTTAGGCTCGTTCCCACTAATCGTTTTCTTCTTGGGTTTCTTGAACCTTTTTATCCTCTTATATTCCCAGGAAGCTGCAGCTCCTGCAACAATCGCAAGGACGCCGGCGAATGCGAGCAGGGGCGACATATCCCCCTCATCTGATTCCGTCACCCCTTCTTGATGTTGTGGCTCAGGCGCGGCCGGCATGCAATCAGGGTCATCTTGCGGCTCACAGTCAGGGTCGCATATCCCGTCCTCTTCGCCGTCGCAGAAGCCGTCAGAGCCGCCTGATGGGCAGTCATCCGGACACAAACCATAATCCTCAAGGTAATCGCATATCCCGTCCCCGCAGACTACGCAATCTATAAGGCAGTTGCTTCGGGTTTCTCCTGCACTGCAGATGCCGTCCCCGCAGACTGCGCAGTCCGGGCAGGACAAGTCCTCGTTTATGTCGCATATGCCGTCCCCGCAGATTGCACAATCATTAGCACAATTTAAGCGAGTTTCAGAACCTGCACAAATACTGTCTCCGCAGGTGGTATTGACATATACTAACTGGTTTATCGGAGTTTGGCAAACTCCTCCCCTGACGAGTCTCATTAGGTGATAATTGACAACTTCTGGCGTGAATACGGCAATGCCGTCTTTATCTGTCTTGAGCATCCGCAGGGTCTTGTTCCCTGCCTCATCATAGAACTCTATTCTCAAAGATGCATCCTCAACTGGCTCAAAAACAGTTTCCCCGTAACTAACCTTCAATGTTATGGGCTGCCCATATAATCTTTCCAGGGGCGTTATGTCCAGCCTGCAGTGGGGTGTGCTCTTGGCGCTGGTGTAAGGGCAGTTTCCTGCAGATGCAATAACCATAAACGCAAAGATTGCAAGTATTGCTATACGGGTTTTCATTATCTTTTTTATAATTAGGGAAATAAAAAGCTATATTTTTAATCCCCTACCCATTAAATCCGCATGACCTTCTACTCAAAGGGCGCCAACTTCGAGCGCAGCCTCGTGAATAAGTTCTGGGAAAACGGCTTCGCAGCCATACGTGCCGCAGGCAGCGGGTCTGCCCCTCAACCCATCCCTGATGTGACTGCAATAAGGGGCTCGCGCGTCATAATACTAGAGTGCAAGACGACAAGCAAGGACTCATTCAGGCTTGACAAGAGCGACGTCGACAAGCTCAGGATATTCCTGGACCGCGCGGACTGCGAAGCCTATATAGCTGTCAAGTTTGACAGGGAAAAGCCCAGATTCTTCCCCCTGAACCTCCTGGCCACAAAGAAGATATCAAAGAAAGACACATCAATAAGCTTTGAAACGCTTTTAGGAGTCCAAAAGACCCTCTGATTTCTGCATGCTGCTCCCCTTTTCTCTCACAAATGCCCAGCTGCCTTTCTTGGCGGGCTTCCCTTTGCTTTTCCTTTCTTCCTCTTCTCTCTCCTCCTTCTCTTTGCCCCCTATCCCGCCCTTCAGGCTGATTAAGAGTATTGCCCCCACCAATACCACAACTGCTATAAAATAAATGCTGTAATCCGGCGTCGCCTCAATTATAACTACTGGCTCTTCATCAGGTTCCGTTGCCCTGGCCAGGGCCGATGCCTCTCTCGCTAGCCGCTTTGCTTCCTGGTACTTTCCCTCTGAGAATGCGGTTCTAGCTTCGTTGTATTTTATCGCCGCCTCGTTATTGCCAGACACGCTGAGTATGTTGTAGGCGGCATTAAGCTCATCCCTTGCTTCCTTCCTAAGGAGTCGGCTCTGCAGATTGGACAATATAGTTCTTACGTTACTTTCTGAATCCTCGACATACTGCTCAAAGCCCGCTTTTATGGAGATTATGCTTTGCGATATTATCTGGGCGCTGCTTGGGTTTATGGCTGCAACATAAACCCCTTCAACAGATCCGGCCATCGAATTATATTTCTCTATGAATCCCAGCCATGACTCACTGAAGTTCTCTGCCAGGGTGATTGCATACTCCATCCTCTCGATATAGTCTATAAGCACCACGCAGTCCGGGTATGCCAAAAAATCCCGCGAAAGTTCATTAAGGCTATTAGTTGCCTCGGCCAATTCAGAAGTTAAGAGCCTCAGCGGTGTCAGCCTGGACCTTAATTCAGCATATTCCGACTGGCTTATATGCTTTTCATCATTCAGGGACTTCAATATCCCCTCATAATTATGCATAGTTGAATTCATACCGCTTAATTCTATGGCAAACGCAGCGTCGTTTAGTAGAGTGTTGTGAAGGCTTGCCCTGCCCTTTCCCGCAGCGTAGCTTACTCTGACGATGTCCTCTAATATATCGCTGGATGCCCCGAGCACAGCTCCACTACTCCTTGATATGGCGATGACTACGTTTTGGGGGTTGCCGAAGTAGCTGAACTCGCATATCCAGTATTCCCCCTCACAGCTCATCGGCCCGCTTACCTGGATGCTCTCGCCGTCCATGCCGTAGGCGTTGCATATGCTGCTCGCAGCGTCCTGGCTCACCTCTGCGCAGGCCAGGGCCAAAAGCATGAATATTGCGACAATCGGCTTTTTCATTTTGGGCTTATAATTAAGGCGTTTACAATAAAAACATGAAACCGCGCATAATTCTGCTGAATCCGCAGGAGGACGGCAACATAGGCTCAGTCGCAAGGGCGATGAAGAACTTCGGATTCTCGGAGCTTTACATAGTCTCGCCACTTTGTGAAATGGGAAAGGATGCCCGCAGGCTGGCCAGCCACGGCTTAAGCGTACTGGAAGGTGCACGCATAGTCCAAAGTTTTGAAGAGGCGGTGGAGGGCTGCGATCTCATCGTGGGGACCACAGGCAAGAAAGGCGGCCAAAAGACGCCGAAGAGAAAAGCCCTTGAGCCCGGGCAGCTCTGCCAAAGCATAGGCAATGCAAAAGCAGCCATAGTATTCGGCAATGAGGCATATGGCATCCCCAACAAGCTGCTTGCCAGGATGGACTTCGCTGTCAGGATACCTACAAATCCGGATTACCCTATACTAAACCTCGCCCAAAGCGTAGTCATAATACTATACGAGCTTTCCAGAAAAGAATTTGTAAAAACGGTTCGCGAAAAGCCTATTTCGCGCCAGGTCCGGACGCAGCTGGAGAAATACACGCATGAGATAGCAGGCAGGGTATACGAGCAGCCACACCAGCAGCGCTTCATAGAGTCCACTCTTGCGCGCATCTATGGCAAGGCTGCGCTCAGCAAGCAGGAAGGCGGCAGGCTCATAAGCTTCTACAGAAAGATAATGGATGGGCTAGCAGACAAATAGCCTCACCCTGCTTGCTGATACCTCTATCGCCCCGTTCCTTGTCTTGACCTCGCCTATAACGTCTGCGCACATGCCCTTTTTGCCCGACGCTTCGCCGAAGTAGACTACCTGCAGCATAAACCCGTCCTGCTCCAGCAGCAGCCTAATACCTGCGGAAAATGGCTTCAGCTCTCTCACTATGCCCCTCACATGCACCACTTCGTTGCGCATGTTAGAATCGATGTCGCGCAGATGTGTGAACTCAGGCTCGAGCATCTCGCCGAAGAATCCGATTAGCATTATCCCTATTATCGAGGCGGCCCCGAGGAGGAGAGGCTTTGTTTCCTGCATCATTAAGACAAAAGGACTAATTCCTGCCGCTGGCTATCAGGAAGCGGACGCCCATCGCATTGAGAAGAGACAAACTCTTCGGATATATTTCCACATTCACGCTCTTAAACCTTTCGCCCATGAGCTTACCCATATCTTTCTTTGAATATCTCTTTGTAGTGTAACCCCAATAGGCGCCGGACACCATGTCCCCGAGCTTTGCAGCGAAATTGAGGCCGACATCCTTGAACGTGGCTATTACTAAGAGCCCGTTTGGTTTCAGGACTCGTTTGATCTCATCTAAAACCATCTCAGGATAGACTATGTGATGGAAGCTCCAAAAACAGACGACGCAGTCAAAGCTCTTGTCTTTGAAAGGCAGACTCTCCGCGTCGCCCAAGACAAATCTCTTCTTGGGGTACTTTTCCATGCATGCAGATATCATTCCCGGGGCGAAGTCAAGGCCTGTGTAATCACCCATGCCACAAAGGCTTCCAGCAAGATGCCCAGTCCCGCAGCAGAGGTCGAGGAGTTTTGGCTGTTTTCGGTTTTCTGCTCTTAGTTCTGTCTTGAGGATGCCAATCACCTGTTCGGTTAGACCTGTGCGCAGCTCCTTCGCTTTCTTGAACCAGTACCAGTTGTCATAATCGTTCCCAACGCGGTCATATGCCCTGCGGGTTCTTTCCTTTACAATATTTACCCCCTTCATCTTGTTGAATTGATAAAGCCCGGTGCACCCATAACATAAGTCTCATACTCACCGCCCTCACCTGCTATGCTGATGCCGTTCTTCGCATGAAGCTTCTTCAGCTCCAACAAAGCGTTCCCATCCAACTTCCTTCCCACCCAGCTCTCATCCAAGCCGTCCGCGAATACCCCTGCTATCCTGACATCGAATCCTTCATCGATTAGGAAACCCATGTAAGCCTCAGGGTCGACATGCCACATCGGAGCCATAGACGCCAGACCCAGCCCTTCGCAAACTCGCTCTATGCGTGTCTTTTGGTAATCCGATGCAAGCGCCCCAGAAACGACCCCTTCAATGCCCTCCTTTTCCTTAAGCTCTTCCAGGACTTCCATAAGGTCGTCAACTTCCTCTTCCTTAACCCCTTCGCTCTCTGCCTCATAAAGCTTGATGCCCATCGACTTTGCAAGTTCGGGAATTCTGTCAACCTTAAGGGTGTGATACATGTAGGACTCCTTGTTCTTGGAAACCATGGTAAGCAGGCAGGCCACATCATAGCCCTGCTGCCGGGCATAGTGGACTGCGTAAACGGAATCCTT
This sequence comes from uncultured archaeon, assembly GCA_964391885.1. Taxonomy (GTDB): domain Archaea; phylum Altiarchaeota; class Altiarchaeia; order JAFGQM01; family JAFGQM01; genus CAYMNU01. The sequence goes on from CAYMNU010000038.1 coordinate 6,352, forward strand.
GCCCCCTGAAAAAAGTGCTGCCAGCTTCATTGTGACCCTAACTCCTGCTTATTTATGCCTTTGCGGGTAAAAACTATATGCCGAAATCCAAGAGGAGCCGAGCCAAAGACAGACAGCACGTTTGGAGATATACCCCCGATCCCTTGCTTTATACTCTAAAGAATCCAAGCACGCATAAGATAAGGTCCATAAAGAGGAACCTCGGTTCAGTGCCGCTTTTAGACGGCAGGCTTGCACCCGAAGCAAGAGATCTTATCCATCCGTCTATACGTGAAAGGATACCCTCTGGCTCTACCCGGCGGAAGCTTGCATCCACTGGACGCTCCCTCTCTGCTGCCGAAGAGGTGCTGGGTATGGATATCAAAAAATTGCATCATTTGCCTGCAACAATCGACGCATCGGATTTCTTTGGCTCAAAGAGAAAAAATGGTGGCATATATCCTATCCGCATAACCTTTAGGGGCCATCCTGAGGCAAAGGCTCTTGGGGCAAAGCTAGTGTCTACAGTCTATGTGTCACCCCTGTCACGGGAGAAATATATGGTGGTGGCATATGGAACACAGGGCTCTACGAAGCTTGCCGAACTGCCTAAAGGAAGTAGGATACATAGGTTTTATGACTACGGCATGCCGACACAGGCCCTTGCACTGACTACGAGCCTTCTCGCAGCTAGGCATAAAGGGAAACCGCCCCGGTTTTTTGTAATGGGCAAAGAGTTGACGGAGATGCGCAGGGGAATCAATAGGCCCGAGGTAAAGGCTCAGGTCGAAGTGGTGTCTAATGCGGATTATCTCCCTGAGGTCCAGCGCACGGCATTGAAGGAACTAGATAGGGACTGGGACAAGGTTCCGGATTCCGAGAAGCAGAGTATAATAAACTCCACGATACCCTGGCATCGCCTGCTTGGAATACCCTGGCACGTTATAGACAAGAATTATCATGAAATACCAAAAAACTTTGGCGCCAGCGAGCTCCCCATAGGTTCCGTAGCATCCCAAGCAGTGTTAAGAGAGCTTGCGAAGTCAGATCCTGCAGACGTACATTTTGAATCGGCCCATCTTCCGGTGCATGAGATAGATCCCACTAAAATCAAGCCGATGCTGAAGTTTCTAAAGAAAGCCCCGCCTAGAGCTAAATAAGCTAATAGGCCTTTGCAATATATACGATGGCCTTTGCAACTTTCCCGCATATGGGGCAGACATCGCTCTCATCTGGTTTTTCGCTTAGTGGGTATAGCGTGCCTCTAACCTCCCCTCCTGTTTTTTCCTTTAAGCTTTCATCGCAAGCCTTACCTTCCGGCCCCACTGTACAGAAGGGGGTTTTTGCAATTTGGCCCGATGCGACTATACTAGATATTTGCTCTATGGTACTCGCCCCCTTGATGCTCTCCTTTAGATGGATGGCGCTGGCTTTCATAAGCTGATCATCAAGCGACTTTGCCGCCTTCTCAACCTCTGCGAGCAAATCCTTTTGTTCTATTGCATTCTTCTCATTTGCTATTCTTGATGCCAATACAAGCTTCCCGGACTCGACATCCCGGGGCCCTATCTCAATTCTTAGCGGCGCTCCCATAAGCTCCCAATAATAATGCTTCTCGCCCGCCCGTTTGTCTGATGTGTCCACTTTGACAACAAAGCCGGCGTTTTCGAGCATGAGCCTCATGCGCTCGCATGCATCCAATACTGGCTTCTCTTTGCCCTTGAAGAGTATTGGTATAATCACTATCTGCACAGGCGCCAAGCCAAAAGGCAAAACCAGGCCCTTATCATCGCCGTGGCTCATCACCACAGCGCCTATGAGCCTAGTGCTAACGCCCCATGATGTCTGGTAGGGGTTTTTTTTCTCGTTGTTCTTGTCAAGAAATTCGATTCCAAGCGGCTTGGAAAAGTGTTGGCCGAGATTATGGGCAGTACCTGCTTGCAGTACCTTCCCATCTGGCATAAGCGTCTCTAGCGAGATAGTTTCTTCGGCACCCGCAAACTTATCCCATTCCGGCCTCTTTACAAAAAAAGCAGCAATCTTTAGCCTCTCTTCAATAAGCCGCTTGTAGATGCCAAGGGCATCATTGACGTTTTTTTCAGCCTCCTCTGCGCTGGCGAATGCAGTGTGACCCTCTTGCCAGAGAAATTCCCTACCCCTTATGAAGGGCTTTGTCATCTTGGTCTCCCAGCGAACGATGTTGCACCACTGGTTGACCTGCATGGGCAAATCATGGTAGCTCCTTATCCAGAGCGAGAACATGCGGTTTATTATCATCTCGCTTGTGGGCCTAATGGCTAGCCTGTCGCCCAGGGGCTCATCCCCTCCATGCGTCACCCAGGCGACCTCTGGCACAAAGCCGTCAAAGTGCTCCGCCTCTTCCCTAAGCAGTGACTCAGGTATAACAAGCGGAAAATAAGCGTTCTTTGCGCCCATGCGCGCGAATTCCGGGTTGAGGAAGTCCTGTATCCTTTCCCAGATGGCATAAGCATTGGGCATAACAACATCAAACCCTTTCACCGGCGAGCGCTGGTCCATGAGCTTCGCCCTGCGCACCAGTTCGACATACCACTCGCTGAAATTCTTTTCCTTGGAAATATTGAAGAGGTCTTTGTCTGCCATTGCCATATTTACATCTTTTACGATTAAAACCAAATCCCCTTCAAAAACCTTTTTCTAAGATGAATTTCAAAACTAGCGCAATGTTTGATATTATTATAATCGGCGCCGGCCCCGCGGGTTTGAGTGCATGCCAGCGAGCAAAGGAGCAGGGTTTAAACTACATATGTTTCGAAAAAGACCATGTTGCGAGTACTTTGCTTACATACCCCCACGGCAAGGATATCCATTACTACCCCGCGAATGTCGAAGTCATCGGCAAGCTTCCTCTCCCGGAGGGTAAAGCTGAAGATACCCTAAAGGCTTGGCAGGAGTTTGCAAAAGATTACAATATCAAAGAATACGAAGAAACTACAGATATAAAAAAAGAAGGTGGGATTTTTAAAATCACCACTCCCAAAGGCTCTTACGACTCAAAATTCGTCCTCCTTGCAATTGGCGTCCAAGGCAGCCTCAGGAAACTTGAAATAGATTGCGATGACCTTTCTAAAATCATTTATCGCATACCCGAGCCTGCAGCATACCGAGGCAAGAAAGTCATCGTAGTCGGCGGCGGCGACACTGCCATCGAGCATGCCATACTCTTGAAAGAAGCGGGTGCTGATGTGACCCTGTCCTACCGGAAGCCGGAATTCTTCAGGCTCAAGGATGTCAACCAGAAGGCCATCGCCGAAAGCGGCATTCCGCTTGTCTTCAACTCTAATGTCAAGTGTCTTAAAGGAAGAGAAGCAGTCCTGGATGTCAATGGCAGCGAAGAAAGTTGTCCGGCAGATTGTCTCGCAGTGTTTGCAGGTACAATACCCGCGACGGATTTCCTCACTAAGATAGGCCTCAAGCTCGAGAACAATAAGCCAGGATACGATGAAAAGTTCGAATCCCGTGACATTCCCGGGCTCTTCATAGCGGGCGATTTGACAAAACAGCCGCTCATAAAGCCGGCCATAAACCACGGGGTGCTGATAGTGGACGAGATTAAGAAGAGGCTCTAGATTCCAAGTTCTTCCATAAGCTCCTTTGTGTTGTAAACCTGCACTCTATCCTGCTTCTTCAATGCCTTGTCGTTTGACCATATTGGCGCTGCCATGAGAACGGCTGCGGCAAAATAATAGGTATCCTTTGAATCGGGCGAAATCTTCCCGGCAATATCCATGAATGCTAACAGTTGCGTCTCCCCGATTATATTGATTCGCCTTTTGAATACCCCCAGCGCGTCGTCAAATCTTCCGGGCTTCTTATTGGCTTTCTTCAAAAGCAGAGATCGATATTTCTCTAGTTCATCGAAGATGAAGAAGGGCGCAAAGAGTTCTAAACCGTCAGATACTATCAAGTTGGCGCTAATGCTGTCCTTAATCAAGGCGGAGAAGAGGACATTTGCGTCTATCACCAGTCTCATTCGATTAAACAGTATCTTTTCGCTGCTGCTTCATTAACTCTCTTCCCTAGCTCCATAGCATCTTCTTCGGTGAGCGTGCTGTCTTTGCTGAACTCCCTGAGTATCTTGAGGTCTCGTATCCTTCTGGCAAAGGCTTGTCTAGCGGCCTCTGACCAGTTCATTTCTGGGAACTCGTTCATCTCGCCCTTCAGTTTGTCAGGTATAGCCAGCGTCATTGTTGCCATATGTATATTATGTGTAGTTATTTAAAAATACATAAATGCACTGGTTAGGCCAGCTTCTCGATTTTATTGATTACCTTTGTAGCGTAATCCACCTCTTCCTCTGTGTTGTACACATAAAAGCTCATCCTGGCGCACTCGTCTATCCCCAGCCTGCACATGAGCGGCTGCGCGCAGTGCTGCCCGCTCCTTATGGCGATTCCATTCTCGTCCATAATAGTGGCCACATCTGATGCAGAGACTCCTTTAAGGTTAAAAGATATCATGCCAGCACGGTCATTAGGCCCGTAGAGCTCCGCATCCAGGCTCGCCAAGCCCTGCAATGCCCTTTTCACTAACCCTTCCTCATGCTTCCTGATGCTTTCCATGCCCAGTTTCTCTAAATAATCAATGGCCGCAGCAAGCCCGACAGCGCTCCCTACATTGGGTGTGCCTGCCTCGAACCTCTCAGGCGGTTTCAGGAATTCAAGCCCTCCGCAGCTCTTTGACACCATGCCCCCCCCAAACAGAGAGGGTTCTAGTCCTTCCATCATATCCTTCCTGCCGTAGAGGACGCCTATGCCCATGGGGGCAAGCATCTTGTGGCCTGAGAAAACCATGAAGTCGCAGTCCAGCTTTTTCACATTCAGCGGCATATGAGGTGCGCTCTGGGCGGCATCCAGCATGAAGGCTGCCCCTGACTCATGCGCCAGCTTTGCCATCTCAGCAGCGGGGTTTATAGTACCTAAGACATTGGAAACGTGGGTGACGGATGCAAGAGACGCACCTTGAATTTCTCTGGCATATTGTTCCATGCCCAGCTTCCAGTTTCTGACATCGACAAGCCCCACGCTGCAGCCCGTCCGCCTGGCGAGAGCTGCCAAGGGCACATAGCTGCTGTGGTGTTCCATCACGCTTGTGACGACCTTGCTGCACTTATCTAACTTGCATTCAAAACCTCGGGCGACCATGTTCAGGCCAGCGGTCGAGCCGCTTGTGAATACTATCTCCTCGGGCTTTGCGTTTATGAAAGAGGCCACCTTCTTGCGTGCAACTTCATAAGCCTCACCAGCCTCCCTTCCAAGAGTATGCTCGCCCCTGCCCACATTTCCGCAGTGGTTCTCATAAAAATCCCTGACTGCATCCAGGACCTGCACAGGCTTTTGGGTTGTCGCGGCGTTGTCCAGATAAATTAGCGGCTTTCCGTTGACCTTCCTCTTAAGAATCGGGAAATCGCTTCGAACATCCATCTCAGTTTATCAGCTTTTATTTGGCTTTTCATAAACTAAAAGAAATCTTTTTGAAATTTATCGAAAAATGGACATGCGCGCCTTTCTGGAAGGGCTTGAGGAGTCTGGGGATTTGCTGAAGCGCCGAGGCAGCGACCCTAAGGTTGAAATCGCCGACACCATATTCAAGGAAAACAAACCTATATTGTTTGAAGGGCTGGGCGACTACAGATTAGTTTCAGGCATCTGCATGGACCGCGAGCTCATAGCGCGTTACATGGGTATAAAGAAAGAGGAGCTTCTCTTCAGGATTGCCGATGCCTTGGACAAGCCGATTGAGCCGGAAATCGTTAGTGAGGGGGCTTGCCAGGAAGAGGAAGAGGGCGAAGTCGATTTAGAAAAGATTCCAATTCTCCAGCACTATCCCAAGGATGACGGTGCTTACATCACAGCAGGATTATTCTTTGTAAAGAACGAAGACGGCTCCCAGAACGTGGCCTACCACCGCGCCAAGAGGATTGGAAAGGACAAGCTTGTTGCAAGAATCTGCGAGCGCGACACCTTCAAGTGCATGGCTGCGAAAGGCGGCACGAGTGAGGTCGCTATTTGCCTGGGAAACACACCTTCCATGCTCATTGCGGCATCCACCTCGCTCAAAGGCGTGGACGAGACAAAGATTGCGGGCGCTCTCGACGGCAAGCCGCTCAAGTTGGTCAGGTGCAAGACTGTGGACATAAATGTTCCTGCAGATTGCGAGATAGTGCTGGAGGGC
>CAYMNU010000039.1:0-4990 GCA_964391885.1 uncultured archaeon
TAAGTGCCCCCTAAACAAGCATAAGTCTAACAAGAAAATGATAAAATACGAAGACTTCGAGAAGCTGGATTTGAGGGTGGCCGAGGTTCTGGACGTGCAGCCGCACCCCGATGCGGACAAGCTCTACGTACTGCAGATAGATGTTGGCGAAAAGCGGCAGATAGTCGCGGGGATAAGGGAGTTTTACAAGCCAGAAGAGCTGAAGGGCAAGAAGATAATCATCATCGCTAACCTAGAGCCTGCCAAGATAAGGGGCGTCGAGTCGCAGGGCATGCTTCTAGCTGCGGGCGAGAAAGAGCTTGCTGTGCTGACCACAGACAGGGAGCTTGCAAGCGGGGCTGTGGTTGGTTAAGGGTCATGAGTCTTGGATCCTGAGTCTACTGTTTAGAGATTAAATCTAAATTAGCCTAGTTTAAGCTAAGACGTTAAAAGAAAAAGAAAGAGGGAAAAAGAAAAAAGAAGGGGCTTAATAATATGCATAAGCCCTTGCTAAGTCCATAGCTCTGCCATAATCCCCATAGGGGCCGACACCTTGCCACAGCATACCCATGACCACTGCTCCGGCAATAGCAGAGAATATGAAGCTTATCACAATTCCTGCAATCACGGCGACTGCGACGAATCCAAGCGCCTTGTCGGGACCGTATCTCACCCCTCCGCCTACAAAGAGCAAGTAAGCCATGTATATCCAGGCTAGGAAAGAAAGTATCATCCCTATCATGCTAAGGCCCCAGTTGCCTGACATTATCCCCGCTATAAATCCGATAAGCATCACGGGCGTAGCGGCATAGCCCACTACAGTAACTCCCTCACTTTGGCTTATCTGCCTTCCTATAATGCTCTGGCTCAACATTGCCACAGCCATCCCGGCGCCTATAACAGAGGCTATAAGGCCTATGTACATTATTATACCCATTACAATGCCCCATGTCATTCCACCCCATCCTATCAAGCCTCCTAGAATATAGCCTACCAGGGGCAGTAGTGCGAGAATTCCCACATACATAATCATCTGTCCCATCGGCTTCGGCTGCACGCTCCCAAGGAACTGCTTGGCAGTCCCTGGCATCGATGCGCTCATCGCGTCTTGTATCAGTGCCATTTTTGTCTCCTTTTAGTATTTTGCTTGTTTTAAATGCTGTTATTAGAATGGAAGGGTCTATAAAAATATTTCTAGATTTGTACATGGTTTCAATACTTTGCTAAATCTCCAACAGGGCATTAACGCCGCATTGGTTTTTATTCCTTTAACCCTTATATTTCGGGGTGTAAATGGAAGAGTCTTCTTTGTCCAAGAAACAGGACATGCGCGGCGTTTACATGAAGCGCCGCCTTATGATGCTTGCAGCCCTTGCTGTTTTAGTCCTGCTTTTAATGTTTTTCCTGCTGGCTGTGCCTCCGGAGCTGCCTCCGGAACCCGAGCCAGAGCCTGAACCGGAACCCGAGCCCGAGCCTGAGCCGGAACCCGAGCCGGAACCCGAACCAGAGCCGGAACCCGAGCCTGAAGAGCCATGCACCATAATAGCCCCTTTTGAAGACATGGGCTGCCTGCAGGAGAACGAAGGGCCCACACTCTTAGGCGCATACGGCATGCGAGCGAGTGATGCAAATGTGAGAAAGCTCATAAAAGAGGTCGAGAAGAGCTGCAGGACTGATGTGCCTGTCGACAGGACATGCATAGTCGACAAGGCGTTTACCGCATCAGACAACAGCTGGGCCTGTGAATGGAAGTGCCTAAAGGACATGGCATCATGCGAGGGCTACAAGACGCATCTTGCCGTTTCAGTGCTGAGGCAATACGTGCCGGCCACGGACGTATTCGTAGGAAGGACGGACAGGTTCGAGTTCTTTATGGTCTATAAGTCAGATCCCTACGACGACAATAGTTGGCTGCAGCCGAGGTACATACCAGTCAAGAGCAAGAATGTAGTCTCAGTCTACAATGATGTTTACCATTTAGGCGAGATGGACACTGTCATCTACCCTGAAATAAAGCAGGTCGAGCCGGGAGGGCGCTTCTGCTTTGAGTTTTATTCCAACGAGAGCTGCGAGTGCAAGGTCGAAGTTGGGACTTTCTCTGTGGGCGACTGCCCGCCCCTTCCCGCAGACATGAAAGGCATATGCGACAATCCCATAACCGAGCTCTATATTATCAGGGGCAGGAACGAGATATGCTTTGATGTGGATGACGACGCTGACGAGGAATTGTACACATACGAGTTCTCGCTCGGAGGCGGAGAAGACCACTGGTTCGCGGGCAACGCGCTTATAAGCACAAAGCTCTACAGCTGCTGCGTGGATGTTTCTTTCCAGGGCTTCTTAGAAGTCAGGGACTGATTTATTGGAAAATCTTTATCTTCCCCCCATACAGTGCCTTGCCGACGCATTTATGGAGTTTTTCTTTCTGAAACGCATAATCTTCTTATGGACTACAGGGTGATTCTTGAGCAAACCGAGACGGGCTACACCGCATACGTGCCTGCCCTGAGGGGCTGCGTCAGCCAGGGCAAGACAAAGGAAGACGCAGTAAATAATATAAAAGAGGCGATGGAGCTTTACATGGAGTCCCTGCGTTCCCATGGTCATCCTTTGCCTTCTGAAGAGAGGATAACCATCGCCAGAATTCCAATTCCGGCATGAAAATAATTTCCCTTCAAGGAAGGAAATATTCGGCAAAAGTTTCCTTTTCATAAGGAAATATTTTTATTAACAAAGCCTCAAAATAAGGCATGGACAAAGAAAGGGTATCCAGATATCTCGTAGATTTCCAGGAGAAGCCGCTTCCGGAACTTATGCCCAGGGAAACCCTGCTTCCGGACACGAAGAAGATAGTCTCCGTCGTAGGTGCCAGGAGGGTGGGCAAGACATCCTTGCTGTTTGCAAAGATGAAAGAGCTGATTGACAACGGGATATCCAAAAGCAGTATAATGCACCTCAATTTTGAGAGGCCCGCACTTGTTGACGTCAATTTCGGCGAGCTGTCCGACCTAATAGCCCTGCAATGGTCGTTGTTTCCTGAGTCTGCCGGAAAGCGCATATATCTTTTCATAGACGAACCCCAAGCAATGGACCGTTGGGAGCTGGCCGTCAAGGAAGTCTATGACGATTACGACTCTACAGTTTTTGTGACGGGTTCATCGTCAAGGCTACTGAGCAGCGAGATATCCACAAGCCTTCGCGGCAGGGCTCTGCCCACGACGCTGCTGCCTCTCTCATTCCGCGAGTTTCTGGGCTTCAAGGGTATAAAATTCAATCCGCGGCGCATGGGGACAAAATCCGCCTCTTTGCTGGAGGCTGCGTTCGCTGAGTTCATGGAGTTCGGCGGCTACCCTGAAGTTGTGCTCGAGCCGAGTGAAGAAATGAAGCTGGCTACATTGAAGGATTATTTCGACCTCGCTATTTATAAAGATATAATAGACAGGCACAATATCAAAAACACAAAGGCAGTAAGGTGGCTTATAAACTATGCTGCTGGCTCGGTTTCCAAGGAGCTGAGCGTTCATAGGATATATCTCAACATGAAGTCGCAGGGGCTCAAGGTCTCAAAGGACACGCTCTATGAATACATGAGCGTGCTCGAAGACGCGTTTTTCCTATTCACACTGCGGAAGTTCGGCAAGTCGGCAAAAAGGGAGGGCCTCTCCATGCCAAAGGCGTATTTCAACGATACCGGGTTCCTGAATCTTTTCTCAGTCGAAGACTACGGCAGAAAGCTCGAGAATGCGGCATTCCTGAACTTGTTGGCATCGTCCGCTAAAAACCCGCTTTCTTCACTCCATTACTGGAAGTCTGCCGACGGCCGGCGCGAGGTCGATTTCATAGTAAGTGAGCGCGGCAGGCCCGTGAAGGCAATACAGGTCTGCCATTCCCTCTCCCAGCAGGGCACTGTTGACAGGGAAATGGGCTCTCTCACGGCTTGTCTAACGGAGATTGGTCTCGATGAGGGTTTTGTACTCACGCGCAATGAAGCGGGCGAGAAAACGTATGGGGGCAAGCGCATAAGGATAATACCTGTTTGGAAATGGGCGATCGAGAATCCCCCCGGCCTTCCGAAGGCCGCCAGTCCGGCATCCTACTGAAACAGCTTAATCCTCCCTTCGTAGAGCGCCTTGCCGACCACACAGCCCCAGATGCCCTCTTTTTCAAGCGACTTGATGTCATCCGTGCTGCTTATGCCTCCGGATGCGCATATTCTCGCCCCTGTCTCTGCGAGGCTTTTGAACTCTTCTAAATCTATGCCCTGCATGAGGCCCTCTCGGTCCACGTCCGTGACGAGAAAGCCGAAGACATAATCCTTAAGTTCTTTTATGAGCCTTTTGGTCTTCAACCCAGAGTCCTCGGTCCAGCCCTTGATTAATATGCTGCCGCCGAGTGAGTCGAGGGCGACCATTATTCTGTCCTTGCCGAATTCCTTTGAGAGGTTTTTGACTATACCCGGGTCCTTTACTGCGGCGCTGCCCATTATGATCCTGGAGATGCCTGCGTTGAGGACAATGCGCGCGTAGGTCTCAGTCCGTATGCCCCCTCCAAACTGGACGGGGACATGGACAGCTTCGCAGATTTTATGCACGCTGTCAAGGTTGTCGCCGCTACCAAGGGCGGCGTCCAGGTCCACGACATGAATCGCCTCAGCACCTTTTTTCTCCCAGTCCAGGGCGATGTCTAGCGGGTCGCCGTAGGCCTTCGCAGTCTCCGGCTTGCCTCCTACGAGCTGGACGCATTTACCGCCGAGGATGTCCACTGCAGGTATGACAATCATGTCTTATTTAGAAAAAAGGCCAAAATAAAGCACCCTAGGTATTTTTATAGCGGAAAACGTTAATTAAACAGAAATCCTCCCAAAGAGGCTAAAACCAAAAATGAACCCAATCTCTAGAAAAGGACAAACAGCCCTTGAGTACTTGCTCATAGTTGTTGTGGCAATTATTGTCGTAGTGGCTGTCATGGTGTGGATGAACGCGACGACTTCGACTACAGTCGGGACCGCGTC
>CAYMNU010000040.1:0-8471 GCA_964391885.1 uncultured archaeon
CGTCAAAAATACAAGCTTTGCAATAGAGAAACTAGAGCAGCGTTTCAATTTCTGAAAAAATGGCTGAACAATTCGTAATGCCTGGAGAGGCAGTCAAGACCGGCAAAAGGCTCGGTTCAGGTTTGTATTCTGAGGGTGGAAGCATATTTGCATCGATTGCAGGCACCCTTAAGGAGAGTGAAGAGAGTGCGAGCATCGAGCCGACCAACCCGCTTGTAGAGCTGCACAGGGGGGATGTGGTTATAGCTTCAGTAGAGTCTGTTAAAGAAAAAGTGGTGCTTGTCAGGATATTGAAGGTAGTAGGCAAGCAAAGAACCCTTCCTACTGAGCCGTTCGGAGTCATCAGAGTGATGGATATAGCACCGAGATACACCGAGAAGGCAAGTGATGAATTCAAGGTGGGCGACGTCATAAGGGCAGAAGTCGCACAGGTGCTGCCAAACGATGTCCTCCTCAGTACAAAGAGCCCGAACCTGGGCGTGATAGAGGGCTACTGCTCGAAATGCAGAGGCATACTCGAGATGGAGGGCGATAAGCTCGTCTGCAGCGTTTGCGGTAAAACCGACGGCAGGAAAAGCTCTTCAGACTACCTGCTCAAAAAGGAGGCATAAAGATGGATGTCAAGATTATAGAGAACAAAAAGGATTCGCTGAGGGTGGAAATTCGCGGCACGGACCATGCTATGATGAACCTGCTTAGGGAAAAGCTGGAAAGTGATAAAGGGGTGGATTTTTCAACCTATTCAGAACCGCACCCACTCTTGGACGGCTTTGTAGTCACTGTAAAGGGTAAAGAGCCCGAGGCCTCTTTCAAAAAGGCTCTTGCTGAGTTGAAGGCAGATGCAAAGGGTATAAGTGCAGCTTTCAAGAAAGCCAAATAGATTGCGGACAGAAGACCCAAAACCTAAAATGCCCCTCGGCGGCCTCAAATGGGAAGACGAAGAGGGCAGCAGCCATCAGTATGAAGGCAGGGGCGCGCATGTTAAGGTATACCATTATGTAAAGCATAAGCACCGCCATTTCAGGAAGCTTAAGCGACAGCACCTCCCGGGAGTTGCAGGCGAGATATTCTCTTTCTTATTTGCATTCCTCATAGCATGGCTCTTCATACAGGGCTTGGGCTGGATTCTGAATACAGGAACGCCCCTTGTCGTGGTGGAATCAGAATCTATGGTGCATGCAGGCGAGTGGTCTTCCTGGCATTTGGACCAAGGCCTCAGCCCAAGCGCATATCCCTTTGGAGGGGGGATGGGAATAGGAGAAATCGTGCTTGTGAAAGGGGATGAGGTCAAAGACATAGTCGTCGGAGATGTGATAATATATACCAAGTATGATCCGAGGAGCATTGGCGGCGAGCCGATAATACACCGCGTAGTAGGCATAGCCGAATTCAGCGGAGGCAGGGTGTCTGAAACAATCGGTGCAGTTGTTTATGAGGACAACTTACTAAAGACGCCTTGTAGCAGCGATGATGGTTATACACCCAGGGAGATAGGGCTTATGTACAACACAAATGCGATAAGCTCGATTTATCCGGACATAAATCTGGAGAGCTTTAGGCTCTTCTTCACCAAGGGGGACAATAATGCAATCGAGGACCAGTGCAAGACCGGCCTTATCTCATTCCCTATTCACGGGGACCTTGTCCAGGGCCGCGCCAAGTTCGGCATACCCTATCTCGGCTATGTCAAGCTCGGCCTGGTCTGCGCATACAACGCAGTCAGGGGCGATGTGTGCTCCTGCAGGTGCTGGTGGCCGGCGACCAACCCAAAATGCTGCAGGGGCGATGGAAGCTAAGACTACTAAAGTAACGGCGGATGCAGTCATCATCAGAGAGGGGAAATTACTTTTAGTCAGGCGGGGCATCGAGCCGTTTAAAGGTTTCTGGGCGCTCCCTGGCGGGCATCTTGAAGAAGGCGAGAGCGTCGAGGAGGCAGTTGTAAGGGAAGCTCATGAAGAGACGGGGCTTCAGGTGGAACCCCTTGGAATAATAGGGGTTTATTCCAAACCCGGGCGCGACCCGAGGGGGCATACCGTGACAATCGCCTACTTATGTAAGCGCGTGGGCGGCAGTTTGAGAGCGGGAGACGATGCCGCTGAAGCGCTCTGGTTCCCTTTGGATTCCCTGCCGGATCTGGCTTTTGACCACTCTGAAATCATCAAAGACGCCAAAAAGCCTAAATGAAAGCTTTTTATTGACCCTTTCATTAAATTCCCGAATAATTTGGGGGAGAAAGATGCTAAAACTAACTATTTCAGATGCAAATTCGTGGAAGAGGAGTATAGACGCCATAGCCGCACTCATAGATGAGGGAAGCTTTGAGTTCAGCACAGAGAGCATGAGCCTTAAGGCCATGGATCCGTCGCAAATAGCCATGGTCGATTTTGAAATGCCTAAAGCTGCATTCAAGGCTTATGATGTGGCAGAGAAGCAGAGCATAGGAATTGACTTTTCAGAGCTTTCCCGTGTAATGAGAAGGGCACATCCAGAAGATACGATAACCCTGGAATTGAAGGGCAACAAGCTCGAGATAATATATGAAGGAAAAACCAAGAGAAAGTTCCTTTTGCCACTCATAGACGCCACTGCCCACCCAAACAGGCCGAAGATAGAGTTCGACGCCAACATCAAGGTGCCTGCGAATGACATCAAGGATGTTCTGGCAGATGTCGAACTAGTGAGCAACTATGTCGTGTTCGATGCAAGTGAAAAGGCACTTGTAATAACATCAGAAAGTGAAAGCGGGAAGGCCGAGATAAGCCTCCCCAGGGATGCATTGTTGGACTTGGCGGTGAAGGCCCCCTCAAGGGCTATGTTCCCCCTTGAGTACCTAAAGAACATGGTGAGGAATACTGATGTCTCCACAGTCATACAGATTAAGCTCAAGAAAGACAACCCTCTGGAGCTGGAGTACCCGATAGGCGAAGGAAAAGTCACATACTTCCTGGCCCCGAGGATAGAGAACCCATAGAAGGGCTTTCCTTGCCGGTTTTAATGGCTAGTTTTATTCTTGGCAACTGATAACTCTAGAGCTAAAACTGAATAAGATGCCTAATCACTATCCATTTCTAAAGAGCGAACGAGAGCGACTTAGGCAGATGGACATCAGGCTTGAGGACATTTCAAAGAGCCCTCTTTATGCGCAGGCAACAGACAACGCGTCGCGAGATATAATCGGCGAGGCTGAAGAGGCTGCCGACGCAGAGTCCGCATCAGTGGAATTCACCCTTGCCAAGATACTTCTGGCAATAATAAACGAGCCGTCGGCAAGCGAGGGCTATGCCGAGAGGAAGAGCGAGGATTATAGAGCTATGCTGGACAAAGAAAGCCTCAGCTACCTCATCAAGATAGCGCGTGAAGACTTTGGTATGAAGCTGAAAACCGAGGACAGCCTCCGCCTGCATTTCATAGACTTTCTGCGGGACAAGCCCGATTTCCTAAAGCTGTCGCAGGCGGACATGCTGCAAGGGTATGTACAGGTATCAAAAAGCCAGCTTTGCTGGGTCCTCAAGGGTGCGATAAAAAGAAGCATACTCGACGGCATACCGAAAAATCAGCGCTTCCCGGAAAGCCTGGAAAAGGCGGCGCAGAAAATAAAGCCAGTGGCAATCAAGGAAAAACGGAAATTCGAAGACAGGCCCAGAATCAGCAGCATAAATGAAAACGCGCTTCCGCCATGCATCAGGGATATAATAGGTTCCATGGAAGCTGGCCGGGCCAACCACAATGCGCATTTTGTCCTTGTAGCATTCCTGCACGGCCTCAACCTTGATGAGAAAGCTATGCTGGATATTTTCAGGAGGTCCGCGAAGTTCAAGGAAAAGATAGCATTGTATCAAATACGCTTCTCAAAGGAAAGGGGTTACACCTGCCCTGCATGCAGCTCAATAAAGGGCTATGGTTTGTGCACTGGGGAATGTCCCCGAGGGCATCCAGTATCAAACTACTTCCTTTTTTTGAAGTCGCCGAAAGCAAATGGATGAAAGAGGATTACTGGAAACAAGAATATGGCTGAAGAGCCTGCTTGAGGAGTATTATTCAGGAATTAGCAGCCTCACAATACCAGAAGCAGTCCACCAAAGGGAATTCGGCTTTGGCTCGCTTGCAAAGAAAGTGACTATGAGGCACAGGTCATTCAAGGATGAGAAAGAGCTCATGGACTACCTAAAGCGCGAGGCGCCGGCTCACGTCAACCACTCGCTTTCCAGGTATGAATTCCCCGGAGAGAGTGAGATGAGAAACAAGAATAGGCTTGGGACTGATCTGATATTTGACATTGACGTGGGCGACCTGGAATTAAGGCACAATCATGATAAAGACTGGGTTTGTGAAAAATGCTTCGCGGCCCTAAAGGAAGAGGCTCAGAAGCTTTTGGGCTTCATGACTGACGATTTCGGCTTTTCAGAAAAGGAGCTGTCTGTTAATTTCTCCGGCTCGCGCGGCTACCACGTTAGGCTTAAATGCGACATGATGCTCGACCTTGATGAGGGTGCGAGAAAAGAGATTTGCGGCTACCTGAGCCTGGATATGGACCTTGAGGAGCTTATTTATGAGAGAGAGGGTATGGTATTCGGCCCAAGGCCAAGCGAGCACGGGTTGAGAGGGAGAATTGCCAAAACCATGGTGGCCACGGTCAGGGAATCTGACATAGCCAATAAAGACCATGTAGTCGCGCAGATTTCCGAGGGAAACTGGGGCGCATTTCCAAAAGGCTATGGCTTGAAGAAGATACTAAACCTTGCCAAGAAGACGGCAGTCAGGATACCTGTAGATTCCAAGGTTACCACGGATTTGACACACATGATTCGTATGCCCGATACAATCCACGGCGGAAGCATGATGCTTGCGAAGACCATCAAGAGCCTGGACTCTTTCAATCCACTCGATGACTGCTTTGTCTTCGGGGATGATGAGGTGGATGCGGAGTTCGTCAAGGAGACGCCCAAGATTGTAGCAAAAGGGCAGGCCTGGGGACCCTATGGGCTGGGCGCTACAAGGATTCCAAAGTTCCTTGCCGCGTATTATGGAGCCAAGGGAAGATGCGTGGTTGTGAAATAAAAATGGTCAAGGGCTACATATTTGACATGGACGGGGTCATCTGGGACGGCGACAAGAGAATACCATACGCCGTGGAGAGGATTAACGAGATAATTAAATCTGGAACACCTTATGTTTTCATGACCAACAATGCCATGCGCTCCAGGGAGACTTATGTCAGGAGATTAGAAGGCTTTGGAATAATGGCGAGGAAGAGGCACATAATAAACTCATCCTATGCAGCCGGGCTCTACATAAAGGACAAGAATGGCCCTTCGAGGGTTTATGCCTTAGGAAACGATGAGTTGAGGGATGAGCTAAAATCAGTAGGGCATGAGCTTGTTGAGGTGGGGGCAGACTTCGTCGTCAATGGTCTCGACCCTACTGTGGATTATGAAAAGCTGGACAAAGGCTTCCAGAATGTGCAGAGTGGGGCCGAGCTTCTGGCCTGCGCACCTGACCTGACCTATTTAGAGAATGGCAGGATACGCATAGGCAGCGGGGCTTTTGCAAGGATGCTTGAGCTGGTGAGCGGAAAAAAGCTTATAGTCGTCGGAAAGCCCAATGCTGCGATAATGGACGTCGCACTCGATATTCTTGGTGTAAGCGCCGGCGAATGCATGGCCGTGGGGGACAAGCTAGAGACCGACATACTTGCAGGCAAGAAAGCAGGCATGAAGACAGCCCTGGTTCTGACTGGCGAGACTAAACTTGAGAAAGCGCAGGAATCTGAGATTAAGCCTGATTATGTGATTAAGGATTTAAGAGAGCTTCCTTAGGGTTTGCCATTCGCCTCAGTAAGCTTAGTCTGCTTCGCGCGCAGCTCGCCCAGCTCTGTGGGATACTCCTCAGTGACACATGCCATGCAAAGGTTCTGTTCTGGAAGGCCAATGGAATCAACAAGGCCCTCTATAGTGTTGTAGGCAAGCGAGTCTGCACCTATGAACTTAGCAATTTCTTCTATCGTCTTCTCCGCGGCTATGAATTGATTATACTGCTGCATGTCCACACCGTAGAAGCAGGGGGCTATGACGGGGGGGCAGGCTATCCTGAGGTGAATTTTTTTGGCGCCGCATGCCCTTATAAGAGAAATTATCTGCCGCATCGTCGTCCCCCTGACTATGGAGTCGTCTACAAGAACTATATCTTTCCCTTTTATCTCTTCTTCAACAGGTATGAGCTTCGTCTTGACCATCAGCTCCCTGTCTTTCTGAGAGGGCATGATAAAGCTTCTTCCGGCGTAGCGGTTCCTGAGCAGTATCTCGGTGTAGGGAATCCCGCTCTCCTGGGAATATCCTATTGCAGATGCCACCCCTGAGTAAGGCACTGCCGACACGAGATCCGCCTTGACAGGGAAGCTCTTTGCAAGGAACTTGCCCATGTTCTTTCTTGAGCCATATACTGAAGCCCCGTTCATGGTAGAGTCCGGCCGGGCGAAGTAGACATATTCAAACATGCAATGGGCGCGCCTGTTTATCTTCGGCAGCCTTTCGCTCTCGATGCCGTCGCGCGTCGCGCGGATAATCTCACCAGGTTTGATATCGCGTATAAGTTTGGACTGGAGAGTCACAAATGCGCAGTCTTCGGAAGCAAACGCATATCCATTGGGGAGGTCGCACATCATAAGCGGCCTGAATCCGAATGGGTCGCGAACCGCATAAAGCTCGTCTGGAGTCATAATAAGGAGGGAATATGCGCCATCAAGGTACCTCATGGTGTTTTTGATGGCCTGCATAAGGTCTTTCTCCTTCATGAACTCATTGACCAGTATCTTTGAGATAAGCTCTGTGTCTGCAGAGGTGGTGAAACTGTGGCCGCGGCTTGTCCAATGCTCCCTAAGCTGCCAGAAGTTAACCAAGTTGCCGTTATGGGCGATTGCAAACTTTATTCCAGCGCCTTTGCTCAAAAAAGGCTGTGCGTTGGGAAGCCGCGACTCGCCTGCAGTAGAATAGCGTATATGGCCTATGCCCATGCTGCCCTTGAGCTCTTTGATGTTCTCCTCATCAAACACCCTGCCAACAAGCCCCATGCCCTTGACTACGTCTATGTCCCCATTAGAGCTCATAGCTATACCGCAGGATTCCTGGCCCCGGTGCTGGAGGGCAGATAGGCCATGATAGATGTCGCCTGCGCATTCGTTTTTAGAGCATATGCCGAAGACTCCACACTCTTCGCGAGGGATTGGCATTTTAAGGTTTAAATTTGAGCCGGCAAGAATATAAACGCTTTTAAAAGAGCAGGCATTAAATCAGCATGGTGAATTCAGATGTGAAGGGCGATGTGCCCGACAGCAGCAAGAAGGCGTATGAGCGAATAAAATACTGGATGCGGCTTGATGCGCAATGGAGACGCGAATGCATAAACCTTATTGCGAGTGAGAATATCGTCAGCCCGGCGGTTAAGGCGGCGCTCTGCAGCGATTTTGAAGGCAGATATGCAGAGGGGCGGCCGGGAAAAAGGTATTACCAGGGCACATGGATGCTTGACGAGATTGAGATAATCGGGCAAGAGCTCACTAAGAGGCTGTTTGAATGTGAGAATGCCGACCTGAGCCCGGTTTCAGGGGTGGTCGCGAACCTGGCCAGCTTGATGGCATTAGCAAACAGCGGAGACAGCATAATGAGCCTGTCTCTCGCCAACGGTGCGCACATAAGCCAAACAAGCATATCCGCGGCAGGGGTTCTCGGCCTGAAGTCAGCCTACCTCCCTTTCAGTGTAGAGGAAATGAATATCGACGCTGATGCAGCCAAAAAGGAGATAGCCAGGGTAAAGCCGAAGCTCGTCATTGTCGCGGGTTCGGTTTATCTTTTCCCGCACCCCGTCTCCGAACTGAAAGAGGCATGTGACAGGGTGGGTGCGCGAATGATGTATGACGGGGCCCATGTTGCGGGCCTGATAGCCGGAAAGGCGTTTCCAAATCCCTTAAAAGAGGGCTGCGACGTTGTGACCTTTTCGTCCCACAAGACCTTCCCGGGGCCTCAGGGGGGGATGATATTATACAATGACTCAGTAGGCAAAGACCTAAAGAAAAGGCTCATGGAAGCTGCATTCCCAAGGCTCATGAGCAGCCACCATCTTCATCACGTAGTGGGCAAGGCGATTGCTGCCGCGGAGATGCTGGAGTTCGGAGAGGATTATGCCAAACAGACCGTAAAAAACTCGAAGACACTTGCCGCAGCCCTGTATGGCGAAGGTATTGAGGTACTCGGCAAAAAGAACGGTTTCACGCGGAGCCACCAGGTGCTTATCGATGTGAGAGAGTATGGGGGCGGCAGGGAGATAGCAGAAAAGCTGGAGAAAGCTAATGTCATAACAAGCAAGCAAATGCTTCCCTGGGACAACGAGCCGGAAAATCCCTCGGGCATACGCATCGGCACACAGGAGCTCACGCGGCTCGGCATGAAGGAAAAGGAGATGGACTCGGTTGCCGGGCT
>CAYMNU010000041.1:0-30861 GCA_964391885.1 uncultured archaeon
GTCCGCATTTACTGGGACGGGAGGATAGTGGGCCATTACGAGTTCAAGGAAAAGCATGAGAACGCATTCAACACCGCAGTCCACAGCCTAAAGTTCGAGGCCTTTTCAGGAACATTTAGATACTATATCGGGGACCTTGATATATACGCCACACCCTTTGGATCTCTTGCCTGTGCGGATTTCAACCAGGACGGGGTGATAGATGAAACCGATTTCTTTTGCATGGCGGCTTCGCCGTCTGGCAACCGCGACATGAACAATCCCTTCTGTTATTCATGTACCCAAAGAGGATTGCAGGAAGGCTGGTACTACCCCTTTGAAATATGCTGGGACGGCTATGATAATAACTGCGACGGCACTGTGGACATTTCCAGGGCAGGCTCTAGGACGGATGCTAATACCTGCGACTGGTGCCCAAACGGCCAGCCGGGCGATCGCGGAGGGACCTGGTGCTGGCGCGGCCCGTTCTGGGACCTAGACAGGGGTGCGCGCCCAGGGATAGAAGACGGCAATTATGGGGCATGCATTTCAGCTAGCTGGCCCAGCGTGGATGTGCATGGGAATAGCATTGAACCATTTGTAACGCATCTTGTTCGCATCAATGATGCAAGACCCCCCACATGCACTCCCCAGATGGCATGCCATTTCATGCTGTGTTTCGACAATTACGTAATCTGCAACGAGGGGTCATGGAGGCAAATGGGCAGCGGCTCCTTTTTGGGTAGAAGAGCTTCCAACTATGGGGACATAACAAGCAATCCCGAGACAAATGCACAATATGAGGCACAGTTAGGTAATCATAGGGAAAGGATATTCCACTATGCCCCGGGTGCCGAAGACGCTTATTTTAACGTTGGATATGGAGCGACTGGTTCAGAGAGCACGGGCGCACCTTCTACTGCCTATGACGAGGAAGGCAGGCCAACCTTGCCTGAAAGCGGATTGGATAACGACGATTATTATCTCTCAATGGACGGTCTTCACTATGTCGGTTCCGAGTGTCCGGAATCCCAGTGGGTTACTGTCGATGGAAAGACTTATAAGACCTATTATGGGGTTTGGGGAAGTTTCTTTCCCTGCGAGGGAAAATGCCCTGCAGGAAATCCTGGTTGCCTTGCAGCCGACGGCTGGGACAATAACTGCATGGGCGGCGATGCTCAGGACTATACGCGAAGCAGCGGAAGCTCATGTCCGTTTGTATACTCCTGGGATGGCGATGAATTCGTATTGGATTCCGAAGCCATAACGCAGGCGTATATGCGGCAGATGCAGTCAAGCCATATCTCCAGGCTCCCGAATGCAGTGCCCGTTTACTCCAATGGGAGAAATACCTACGAAATAATGATGACCGAAGAACTTGAAGAAACCAGTTATATAGACAGTGTTTACGGGTTGGTGGTCATGCATCCGGACAATGTCGAAGTTTATCCGGACGCCGTCAGTGAGCTCCACACTATACGAGAACTAATGCCTCCCATATCTTGTATTTCAAAAGGGGGCGAGGACTGCTTACATATTATGGCTTCAAAAAATGACGTATTTTGGAATGGGCTAGACTATGCGTCACACGGCAACTTTATCGACTCGAGCGGAGACCATTTCGCAGATGCCGCAAGCTTTGAGGAATCCAGAAACTATGCGATACTCGAGTTCCCGAAGCTGGGAGATACTGCCAAATTGTATATCCGCTCGACTGAGACTCCGCTTGCCGACAGCTTTGCGGCGTGGGCATTGCCAAAGTTGTCCTCTTTCGGTTTTTTGGAGTTGGACCTACTGGCGACCCTTGTGCACAGAGAAGCCAGGATGAGGTTGCATCTCTTCTCCGACGGCGCTTACACAGAATTGGACCATCTCTACGAGAGCGGAACCAATGCGGTACCTGCAGAGACTGTAAGAAAGATTGACTTGTCGGGGATAGCGGGAGATACCTTTACGATAATGCTAGAAGGCGCACCCGGGTGGGTGATGGTGGATGCCGTGAATGTGGATTTCTCAGAAGATACCGATATTCGCATCCTGCTGGCCCCGCTTGCATTTACCGGAAATCCAACAAGCTTTGATAAGCTGCAAAGGGTGGACGGCGATTATCTGGTTCTGGAACGCGGGGACAGTGAGATAATGGGGTTCAGCGCGCCTGAGTTGGTTGCCCCTTCGACATTCTTTATAATGGTCAACGGCTATTATGAGCCTGACGAATCCCCAAACTTGTTCGGAAAAGACATAGAAATGACAGAAGAGATGATAGTTAAGGCAATCAGTGAAGAGTATTCACTGGCTCGTATAGCAAACACCGCATATTTATCATAGTTCTTAAAACCCTCTTTTTAAGCACACGAGCTCAAAATCCCTTCTTGTCAAACGTTAAGGGGGTTTAGTATATGCTAAAGGAATTCAAGCCGGAGCTTCGCGAAGTTATCAAAAGCAGCTTCAGCGATTTCACCCAAATACAGAAGCAGGCCATGCCCTCTATACTCTCTGGAAAAAACACCTTGGTCATTGCACCCACGGGCAGTGGCAAGACTGAGGCGGCTTTTCTTCCTGTAATCAACTCGCTAGACCCCGAAGTAAAAGGCATCCAGGCGCTTTACATAGCTCCGCTGCGTTCCCTCAACCGTGATATGCTCTCAAGGATGGAGGAATGGTGCGCTGAAATGGGCTTGAGGGTGGAAGTGCGCCACGGCGACACGACGCAATCACAGCGCAGCAGGCAGAGGCTGAAGCCGCCACATATGCTGATAACGACGCCTGAAACACTCCAGGCGATACTCCCTGCCAAGGTCATGAGGAAGCATCTCGAGTCAGTGAGGCACGTAATAATCGACGAGATACATGAGCTTGTTTCAGACAAGCGCGGCATCCAGCTCTCGCTTGGCTTGGAGAGGCTGCGCAGGGTATGCGGGAAATTCCAGACGATTGGCCTCTCAGCGACTGTCGGCAGCCCGGACATAGTTTCCAAGTACTACAAGCTTGACCAGATAATAATCGACAAAAGCCTGAAGCGGCTGGAGCTCAAAGTAGAGCAGCCAGCCGGATTAGTCAAGCGCATAAGCGAGCTGACGGGCAAGAAATCTACGCTCATATTCACGAACACGCGCGTCACCACCGAGATGCTCACCAAGCAGCTGAGAGAAGTCAAGGACGTGGGCATACACCACTCATCCCTGTCAAAAGAGGAACGCATAGAAACCGAGAAAGGCCTCAAGGAAGGCAAGATAAAGACGCTTGTCTGCACTTCGAGCATGGAGCTGGGCATAGATGTGGGTGAGATAGAGCAGGTAATCCAGGTGGGCTCGCCCCGGCAGGTGGCCAGGCTTTTGCAAAGAGTGGGTCGAAGCGGGCATTCGCGTGGCAGGGTATCAAAGGGCATAGTCTTAGCAGTGGAGTTCGACGACATAGTCGAGGCCTCGGTGATAGCAAAAAAAGCGCTTGCCGGAGATATAGAAGAAACGGATTATTTCAGCAACTCGCTTGATGTGCTGGCGCACCAGATTGTTGGCCTGACTCTTGACTACGGCGACATATCACTCCCGGATGCCTACAAAATACTTAAAAGCGCGTTTCCCTACAAGGATTTGCATCCCAATCAATTTGACGAGGTGGTGGAAGTCCTGAAGCGCCTTAGGCTCATAGGCTGGCAGGGGGGCATTATAAACAGGAAGAGGAACTCCTTGTTCTACTACTATGGCAACCTCTCTACGATACCCACTCATAACCGCTACGTAGTCATAAACCTGGCTTCGCACAAGCCTGTGGGTGTTTTGGACGAGGAATACATACTCGATTGCCATGTTAATTCCTTATTCATACTCAAAGGGGACGTCTGGAGGATTGTAGATTTCAGGGGCAAGCGTGTGATGGTTGTCCCGGTCAGCGATATAGGCGCAGACACCCCGGCATGGATAGGCGAGGAGATACCAGTGCCTTATGATGTTGCGCAGGAGGTTGGCAGGCTGAGAAGGCTGGTCTCTGAAATGCTTGAAAAGGGCAAGACAAAGAAGCAGATATCCGATGCGCTTGCCCTGCCGGCCAATGCATCTGCACTGGGATCCATAATCAAGATTATCTCAAAGCAGAAAGAGCAGGGAGAGCTTCCCACTGACAAGATGATAACTGTGGAGCGCTTCATCGACCAGTACCACCAAGTCATAATCAATACATGCTTCGGGACAAAGGTCAACGATGCACTTGCAAGGATACTGGCCTCCCTTCTCATGAGCAAGTACGGCGAAGGAATTGGGGTAAAGGTGGATCCTTATCGCATAGTGCTCACTGCGATGAAGCTGGAAGAGCAGGATGCTATCGATGCCCTGCGTTCGATAGAGCCGAAGGGCGTGCGGGAAATCCTTGAGAAGACTGTCGGGAAGACAAACCTGTTCCGATTCACATTCGCGCAGGTGGGCAAGAGGTTCGGCGTCTTCAGGGACGACATCAATTTCAGGGAGATAAACATATCCCGTGTCATAGACTCCTACAAGGGCACAGCAGTCTACAAGGAAGCCATGGATGAGATGTTCAAAAAGTATTTTGATTTGGAAAACGCCGAGCTTGCGCTCAGGCGGCTGCGCGAGGGCGACATCGAGATTGCGGCACAGGCGCTTACTACTATCTCCCAGTTCGGCATCGATGCCTTCAAGGATGCAATACAAGCGGAGACTCCGGAAAGGGCAATCGTCGAGACGGTGAAGAATAGATTATTGGGAAGGAAAGTGGATTTGGTTTGTTTGAACTGCGGCGAGGTCATGCGGCATCGCACAATCGAGACATTAGAATATCCATTGACTTGCCCAAGCTGCGGGAGCTGGATGATTGCTTATATGGGGAAAACTGAAGATGAATTGAGTAAAATAGTCAGGAGGAAGAAGCGAGGGGACATGCTTACCAAAGATGAGCATCGCTTCCTGCAGCGTGCGCACCAATCCGCAGGGCTTCTGCACTCATACGAGAAAAGGGCATTGCTTGCAATGAACGCGCGCGGAGTGGGGCCGAGGACGGCAGGAAGAATCCTAGAGCTGAACCTTAGCGACGATGAGTTTTTCAAAGAAGTCCTCGGGGCGGAGAGGGAGTTCATCAGGACTTCGCGTTTTTGGAGAAAGTGATTCATTTAAATACCCTTAAGTACTAATAAATACGCAAGAATACGCAAAAATGAACAAGCAAATAAGCCTGACGATGCCTGAAACGCTATTTCGAGCCTCAAAGGACTACTCTGACGGGCTTGGATACCGGACTGTCCAAGAGTTTGTACTAGATCTCGTCCGGAATAAGGTGGTTCTGGAAAATCTAGAGAGATATAAAGAGATTGAGGCCCGGATGGGTGCCGGCAAGGGCGCCAGGACCTTCAGCCAAAAGGGTGCAGTATCTTACCTAAAGAACTTCGGGAATGAAGTATGAGGTAATCTTTAGCGAGGAGTTTGAGAAGTCTTTTCTCAAGATGATGAAGAAGGACCGAGCCCGATTTAACCAGATTCAGAAAAAGCTGATTCATCTGGTCGAAAACCCTGAGCGCTACAAGCCGCTTAGGAATGATCTAGCCGGGTATCGCAGGCTGCATTTCGGGCCCTTTGTGCTTATTTACACAATAAACTCAAGCGCAATTAATATTATCTCATTAGACCATCACGATAAGGCGTATTGAGCGATGCACTATAGATGGACTCGCGTTTTTGGAAGACACAATTTAAGTCTTTACAACCCCTAACTATCCATGAATGAGCTAGGATATGCCTGCAAAATCAAAGATTACTTCGCAAAAAGAGATGGATTCCAATAAATGTGTCATGAACCGTTTTAAAAAGGACCTTGCAGCCGCAGGATTAGAGCCTGAAGAGCTGATACTCTTCGGCTCTCGTGCGCGCGGGGATAATTTGAAAAACAGCGATTACGACGTCGTTGTCATTTCTGAGAAGTTTGAGGGAGTGAAATTCCCGAGAAGGCTCATGCAGATTGAAGAGGCATGGATGGGCACCGAGCCTATAGAGCCGCTTGCATATACCCCTGAAGAGTATGTGCAAATGGGGAAGAAGAGCTATGTCGTGGCAGCCGCTCAGAGAGAGGGCGTTGCTTACTGACTGCAGAGAGAATTCGTGAAGACTTCTTCGCGTGTTTGGCGGAAGTGATCTTAATTAAACAATGGTAAGCATATTGCTCGCAGACACGGACCCGAACCTGAAGGACTTAAAGGAAGTCGAGAACATCTGCCACGCAGTCGGCCTGAGCCTAATAATAAGGCACAAGGGCGAAGATTTGGCCGAAATCTTTGAGCTTATCGATTGCCCCTCAGTCGCATTCACGCCGAAGGGAAAGCTCAGCGCCGAAGAGATGGTAAAGAAGTACGGCGGGGATGTCATGCTGGTAATCGGCGGCTTCTCGGAGCACAAGGACCTTAGCAAAGGCATTTACAAACATGTCAGCGACACGGTTTCCCTGGGCAAGGAATTTTTAACCATACCTCAGGTAATAGAAAAGATAATCGAAGCATATGAAAAAGAAGCAGAAAGACGAGGCGCAGGCAATCGCCCGGGAAAGGATTGAGAAGCTTTTCTCGCTTGCGGAAAAAGCAGCGATAGAAGGCGATTTGGAGAGCGCAGACCGCTACGTCGCTATGGCATGGAAGATAAAGCTCAAATTCAGGCTCAGGCTTGCGAAGGAGCAGAAGCGGCTCTTCTGCAGGAAATGCCTGAAATTCCTTCCGGGGGCCGGAAAGTACCGTACTGAGAAGGGAATGCTTGTGATATCATGCCCAAAATGCGGGGAATCCGTGCGCATAGTGTTAACAGGCAAGCCTAAACGACCTGATTTTTGCTAGTAAGCACCGCCCCTGCGCAGAGCGCCATCTGGTAGAACAATGCGAAGATTACGGCAAAGAGCCCCAGCGTTATTTTCAGGGCGGTCGTGACGGTCTCTGATTCCAGATTGATGAGGAGGGGTGTGGTGAAGAGGAGCAGGCCGATTGGTGCCATTATGGCTATCCCCATGCTCCCGATATAAGACGCCACTATTTTGCCCATATTCTTTGAGATAAAACCAAAGCCCTGGAATATGCTTTCTCCTAGAGGGTCGCCCCGCGCGGCGAAGGGTATGGAGAATGTGAAATAGACACCAAAGCCTATTGTCAGCAGCAGTGCGAACCCAGCCAATGAGAAGGAGCTTATGAAGACCATCAGGAAGGCCGCGACTATGCTCAGTATGATGCTGGCCGGGTTTATGCCCAGAATCCCCGAGTCTCCGCTTCCGCTTATCTGCGCATGGACAGCGCGGCAGACTACCGCATAGCTCAGGAAGCCGAGTATGAGGATGCTGAATATCAACAGGAAATTGGCCGGGTCGCTGCCAGCCTCGCGTATGTCTGTCCTGACGGCTATGCCCCCGAGACGTATCAGGGGCAGCTGCACATTGGAAGAAAACTCGTTGTATGCAGTGAGGTTGGCCGCCGAGAGGTAGAGAGTACCTCCAAGGTAGGAGTCCGTGCTCTCAAGCAGCTCCGGAAGGCTGCCACTTCCGCTTAGAATCAGGAAGGCGACTAGGAAGGCTATCGGCAGGGCAGGGGCCAGCACCAGGGCGATGTTCCTGCGCATGACTTTGAAGGGGAACATGAGGAAGGATTCCATGAGGAGATTAACGTAGAGAGGGATAAAAATTAAAAAAGGAATCAATTTTTTCCTTACTATCTCTAATATCCTCATGGTCGCAGTCCCCAAAAGAGAAATCAAATGTGAAATCACCAAGGCGCTCATGCAGGGGGTTAAAGACGGCACGGACATGTGCCTTGTCTGCAAGGGCTCTCGCCTTATGTGCGGCAGGAGTTATTGCCCTCTCATCAAAAGAGTGAGCATCGCCACTAATCCGAAGCGCAGCGACCTGCTCTCCACAGAGATGCAGGGCCCCTCGCCGCCGTCTATATTCGTGGGCCACTTCGGCTATCCCGACGTCTTCATGGGCCCCATGTCATCCATAGACCCGGAAGACCCGCGCATGCTTGATGACCCCTCCCAATGGTACGGCAAGGACTTTGACGAGATAATCTCCATGCGCACAAACCTCATTCGTTCGGAAAAGCGCGAAGGCGTGAGGTCCCGGTCTCGCGACGTCCTCGCGTCGCAGGAATTGGCTCTAGCGCTGAGGCCGACTGACATAGAGCTGGAGTTTAGGAAGAAGCCGGTCATAGACATGTCATTCTCATCCATGACCCAGCCCATGGGCCCAAGGGGTGAGCTGAAGCGCTTTGAAATTACAGAAAATGTACACATCCCCCGCGCTGTGGACAAGGTGGTAAACGACGAGATAAAGGCGTCAGAGGGTGCGTTTTCGCTATTCGACAAAGGCTTCGATGTCTATTACCTGACAAAGGCGCTGGCATCGGGCAGCATGGGGCTCAAGGAAAACAAGAGGATGGTGCCTACGCGCTGGAGCATCACTGCCGTGGACGACATGATTGCGAAGGATTTATTGAAGGAAGTCCGCGAGTATCCTAGCATCAGCGACTTCAGGGTCTACTCCAACACCTACTTGGACAACCACTTTGAAGTACTCATGATGCCCGGCGCATGGGAGTTCGAGAACTTTGAGACCTGGGCGCCGCAGACGCTCTGGACGCTTGGGCAGGAGAAGCCGGTGATGCAGGTGGAGTATGAGCCCTTTGGAGGGAGGAAAAGCTACGCTGACAAGGAGGGCGGCGGCTACTACGCGGCGAGACTTCCTGCAGTGGAAAAGCTGCATGAGATAAGGAGACAGGCAAGAGTGGTTTCTTTTAGGGAAATACACGAGGGCTACGTCATGCCTGTCGGCGTATGGGAAGTGAGGGAGAATTTGAGGCAAGCGTTCAAGAAGAAACCGCTCTCGTTTGCGACCAGGGAGGAAGCACTTGCGCATATAGCCAAACAGCTCCGTGTGGATATCAGGGACTATATCAGGGCATCCACGATACTCAGGCAGAGGAGGCTGGGAGATTTCTAGCGCTTTGTTGTCTGTTTGCGCTAGAAAGTCACTGCATCTATGATGCAGTCGGATTTTTAACCTTTTTATACCCATACCTTCTAAAAACCCGCTCAGATGGCTCGACAGAGCCTCATCGAACCGCAAGGTTCTTTTCTAGAGCTTCATAATCATATTCAAATGACAACAGTATACGACGTAGACGCCAATGCGCTTATCGACGCCGCTGCAGCGGAGCTAAAAGGCAAGGTCAAGGCCCCGGAGTGGAGCGAGTTCGTCAAAACTGGCGTCGGCAAGGAGAGGCCGCCCGAGAACAACGACTGGTGGTACGTGAGGGAAGCTTCAATATTAAGAAAAATCTATGTCAAGGGCCCGATAGGGATATCACGCTTAAGGAATGAGTACCGCAGCAAGAAGAACCGCGGGGTGAGGCCTGAAAAGTCAAGGCCGGCTTCAGGTAAAATAACAAGGCTTGCCGTACAGCAGCTTGAGGGCCTGGGCTTTCTGAAAAAGGCAGGGGACAAGCAGGGCAGGGAGATAAGCCCAGCTGGGATGAAATTCCTCGACAACCTTGCCCATAAGGTCAAGGCATAACTTTCATAATGGATGAGCTGGAGGCTATTAGGGCCAGAAAACTGCAACAGATGCAGGCACATCAGCAGGATTCGCAGCAGCTCAAAATGCAGGAAGCGATGAGGCAGATAGACGCCCTCGTGAACCGGTATTTGACACCGGAAGCGAAGACGCGGCTGTCAAATCTCGCCATGGTAGATCCGGAGCTTGTACAGAAGCTCAAGGTCTACTTCGCGCAGATGGCATCGGCCGGGCAGCTGAAGACGATGGACGACGAGCAGCTCAGGGAGATACTCCTGAAGCTTAAAGGGACGCAAAGGGATATCACTATCAAAAGGGTTTAAAAATGAGCTCGAACAAGGACCAGCAGACCAAAAAAGAGCTCGCGAAGGCGAGCAAGGTGTCTAACAGGGCTCCGATATGGGCCTTTGCGGCCAGCAACAGGAAGGTCAGGAGGTCCCCCAAGAGCGGCAGAAGCTGGAGAGGCGACAACATCTACTAAGAATGGCTGAAATAAAAAGCGAAAGCGGGACGAAGCCTGAAGAAAAGTCGATTGCAGTAAAGGAAGATGTGCAGCCAAAGGAAGATATTCAGCCAAAGGAAGAGAAAGTAGAAAAAACCCAGGAGAAGCCCCTAGCCGAGAAGCCTTTTGAAAGCAAAGAACCAAAGAAAGAGAAAAAGGGCAAAAAGGACAAAGACAAGGTAGACATAGTCTCAGAGACCCTTTACACAGTACCTTTCCGTTCAGCTCATCTTTCAAAGCCCCATTTTAAGAGGACGAGCAAAGCAGTCTCTTTCTTAATAAGCTATCTTGAGAGGCACACGAAGTCTGATAACATCAAGATAAGCTCTGAGCTAAACCAGCTCATTTGGGCACGGGGCCCCAGCAAGCCCCCGCGAAGAGTGCAGATTAAGGCGATCAAAGACAGTGAGGGCAAAGTAATTGCAGCCCCCCTCTGAAGATGCCCATATATCAGGCCAACTTTCTTGGCGAAGGCTATTTAGGCCTCTTTGGATTTGCGACAGACAAATATGCGGTCATGTCCAATCGGCTTCCCGAAAACCAGACAGCCAAGATATCTGAAAACCTGGGCGTCGATGTAATATCTACACCCATCTTCAATTTCATGCTTTCAGGCATAATGTCCGCAGGCAATTCAAACGGTGCGGTCATACCCTATCTTGCCGAAGACGGTGAAGCAGAGGCGATAAGGAGAAAAGTCCCTGTTGAGATAGTCCCTGACCGCTTTACGGCTCTTGGGAATTTAATAGCCGCGAACGACTATGGCGGTATAATAAGCGATGTATTCTCGCAGAAAGCCAAGCTCTTAATAGACGAGGCCCTGGGCATAAACACTACACAGGGCAGGATAGCTAATTCAAGCGAAGTAGGTGCCCTGTGCACGCCCACAAACAAGGGCTTCGTAATCACGCCCGACGCGGGAGATGAAGAACTGGCGCAGCTGGAAGGCATATTCGGGGTACCGGGGGGCCGTGCATCCGCTAACATGGGCTCCAAGGCGGTGGGTGCATGCGTCATTGCAAACTCGAACGGCTTCATAGCAAGCGAGAAGACTACTCCCATAGAGCTGGAGTACATCTCCGATGCACTTAATATATGAACAGTTCTTATAATCAAAGCTTCAAACTAAATAAAAAAATGAAATTCTCACTAAGCGGGAACCTCAGGATTGGCTCCAGGACTGAAAAGTTCACCAAGATTGTCGAGGCTGAAGACGAGGCAAAGGCCAGGGAGAAGACACTTGCCCTTTTCGGCAGCGAGCACGGCACCAAGCGAAGGTTCATAAAAATAGAAAAGGTTGAAAAGGAATGACGTCCCAGGAAAATGACCAAAGGAGGCTGCAGGAACTGCTTCTCCACATAAGGTCTTACCAGGCCGCCCTCCAGGACATGTCAAAGCAGATTGCTCTCTCAGAGCGGGCAATGTCTGACTTGTCATCAACAGTAAAGGCGATAGGCGAGCTTCCAAAATCAGGGGAGGCGCTGGTGCCCATTGGGGCCGGCGCATATATCAAGGCCAATCTTGCAGGCGATGGCAATGTAATCGTCGCATCAGGCGCGGGCGTCCATATATCGAAGAGCCCCGAGGAAGCCAAGGAGTTTTTAGATACCCGGCTCAAGAGCATAGAAAAGGGCCATGCGCACCTCTTAGAGCAATATAAAAAAGCCTCCAATGAGCTCGAGGCTGCAAACCAGTCTGCAGAAGAGCTTTATGCAAAGCTGCAAAAGGCATAAATCATCAATTTTTTAATCCAGTCCCATTAATCCTCTATGGAAGAGCCTGTCAATATACTTCTCAAGCATGTACTTCAGGATATAACCCCCTCCGAGGACGACCGCGAGAAGGAGAGTGAGCTGGCCAAGGATATAATGGAGATAGTCTCTGCCATATCCCGCGGCATCAACAAAAAATCCAAGCCGGTCATGGTGGGTTCAATTGCCAAGGGCACTGATTTGGCGGGCGACAAGGACTTTGACGTCTTTGTACAGTTCCCGAAATCCACAAGCCGCGAAGACCTGGAGAAGCAGGGGTTAGAGATTGGGACGAAATTCTTTAATCTCACGGGCTCGGAACACCAGATAAGCTATGCAGAGCATCCGTATGTCAAAGGCGTTTACCACGGCTTTTCGGTGGAGATAGTCCCCTGCTATGATATGAGTAAATCCAAAAAGATATTGAGTGCAGTCGACAGGAGCCCCCTACACACAGAATTCGTTTTGGGAAGGCTTAAGAAAAAGCCCCTCCTGCGCGACGAGATAAGGCTCTTAAAGAAATTCATGAAGGGCAACAATATCTACGGTGCTCATGCTGCAGTGGAAGGCTTTTCAGGCTATCTCTGCGAGCTTCTCGTAATTAGGTACGGTTCTTTCCTCAATACCCTCAAGGCTGCCAAAGGCTGGAAGAAGCACGAGCATATGGGCATTGGGGCGGTGAAGAAAAAGAGCTTTCCTGATGCCCCTCTTGTATTCATAGATCCTGTTGACGCCAGCAGGAATGTTGCCGCGGCGGTATCTGTTGAGAAAATGGCTGGCTTCATCTACCACGCGGAAGCCTTCCTTGAAAAGCCTAGAAAAGACTTCTTCTATGCCGAAATCCCCGAACCACTTTCCAAAAAAGACTTTGAGAAACGGCTCAATACTCGCGGCACTGAACTACTCTGCGTATATTTCCGCGTACCCAAATTGGTTGAAGATACTCTTATACCCCAGCTTTCCAAGAGCCTGCGCACCCTTTCAAACGAGTGCGAGAGGGCGGGTTTTAGGGTTCTCAAAAAGGGCAAGTGGACCGACGGCAAGGAAGCTGCATTCCTCTTGGAGTTTGAGGTTTGGCAGCTTCCGAAGGTGTTCAAGAAATCGGGCCCATTCTTTGACTCAAAGGTCGCGGATTTGAAGGGTTTTATCGAGAGCAACAAGGCAAGAGCCATATCAAATCCCTATCTCGAGGGTGAGCAATGGGCCATCGACGTGGAGCGGGAATTCCGAAAGGCTGAGGGCCTGATCGCACATTATCTCAAGAACCCGGCCGGCTTCGGCAAGAATCTAAGGGATATACCAGGGTTCTCCCTCCTGGCAAATAGGAACATCGAAAAAGTGAAAAACCCCGGTTTTTGGGAATACATGTCGCTTTTTTGAGTTTTTTTCAGACAAATACGTTTTTATACCCTTACCCTCTAATACAGCAATCCCGTTGTAAGCGGTTATTATCTTTCTTAAGTTCTAAACACAACTTAACCCACACTAACGGCGTGAGGCGCAAATGGAGAACCAACAAAAGACAGGCACCACTACTGTAGCCCTGAAATGCAGGGACGGAGTCATACTAGCCGCAGACAGGAGGGCCACCATGGGGAACTTTATCTCTAATACAGAGGCCCAGAAAATATACCAGGTGGACGACATGATTGCTGCGACCATAGCCGGCGGCGTGGGCGATGCCCAGAGCATAATGAGGCTGATAAAAGCAGAAGCAAAGCTGTACAAGATGAACCGCAAGCAGCCCATGACTGTTAGAGCCTCCGCGACCCTCACATCCAATGTCCTTAACAACAACCGC
Organism: uncultured archaeon; assembly: GCA_964391885.1. Lineage (GTDB taxonomy): Archaea > Altiarchaeota > Altiarchaeia > JAFGQM01 > JAFGQM01 > CAYMNU01. The sequence goes on from CAYMNU010000041.1 coordinate 13,580, forward strand.
TATTACCCCTATCTTGTGATGAGCATAATCGCAGGTGTCGATTCCGAGCCGCATGTCTTCTCAATAGACCCTGTAGGGGGCTTGATGGAAGAGGACTACATATCGACGGGCTCCGGCTCGCCGATAGCCTACGGCGTCCTGGAAGGTGGCTTCAAGAAAGACAAAACAGTCGCCGAGATGCTGCCCGTCGCAGTCAATGCCATAAAGGTCGCCCAGACCAGGGATTCTGCATCAGGCAACGGAGTCAGCCTTGCCAGCATCAGCAAGGACGGCTTTAAGCAATATTCCCAGCCGGAAATTGCCAAGCTCTCAGATTCTTTAAACTAAGGGTTTAACAAAAGAAATGCCCACGCTAGAAGAGATACAGCAGCAGATACAAGATTTTCTGCCTAAGGAGGTAGGCGTAAGCAATATAACTGCGGAAGGCCCCAAGATAGTCTTGACTACAGACCGCATAGACGTATTCACAGACCATAGCGAGATAACAAAAGACCTCGCCAAGAAGATAAAGAAGCGCATACTCATAAGGCCCACGGCACAGCTGCTAACCGACCCTTCCGAGGCCGAGCCCATGATACGAAAGATTGCCGGCGAGGAGAGCGGAATAACTAATATAATATTTAATCCCTACCAAAAAGAGGTAATGGTAGAGGCCGAAAAGCTGGGCAATGTCATAGGCCAGAACGGCCAGAATATCAGGAAGATAATTAAGGCGACCGGCTGGACTCCCATGCTGGAGCGCAGCACTCCACTGAAAAGCAATATCCTTACTACCCTCAGGGCGACGCTTTGGGAGAAGAAAGTCTGCAGGCGCCGGAAAGAGTTTCTGGAGGACCTGGGCAGGAAGATTTATTCCAAGCCCGACCACACTTGTGACTGGATACGCGTGACTCCCCTGGGCGGCGCGGGCGAGGTGGGCAGGTCATGTTTCCTTACTCAGACGCCCAACACCAATATACTCCTTGACTGCGGAATAAACGTAGCGGCATCCGATCCGAAAAGGGCCTTCCCTGACTTCAGGGCAATGCAGCTCACCATCGATGACCTTGACGCGGTTGTTCTGTCGCACGCACATCTAGACCATTGCGGATTCATACCCTACCTTTATCGCTACGGCTTCAACGGCCCGATTTACACTACAAAGCCGACGCGCGACATAATGGCGCTGCTGCAGCTGGACGCCGTCGAGATATCTATGAAAGAGGACAAGGAGCTGCCCTATTCCAGCATGGACATAAAAAATGTCATAGAACACGTTGTTCCATTGGAATACCAAGAGGTCGCTGACATAAGCTCAGACATGAGGCTTACGCTTTACAATGCAGGCCACATTCTTGGCTCTTCGCTAGTCCACCTGCACATCGGTGACAGCCTTTATAATATTTTATACACCGGAGACTTCAAGTTTGGCGAGACTCGATTGCTCAACGCAGCAGACTTTGAGTTCCCGCGCCTGGAGACCCTGATAATGGAATCGACCTACGGGGGGCGCAACAGCGTACAGCCAAGGAGAAAAGAAGCCGAGGAGCTCCTCATAAGCAGCATAAAGGAAACCATCGCCAAGGGCGGAAAGGTGCTGATACCTGTTTTCGGTGTAGGCAGGTCGCAAGAGGTTTTGGTGACGCTGGATGAGTACCGAAACGAGCTGGGCGACGTGCCAGTGTACATAGACGGCATGGTATACGAGGCCACAGCCATACACACGGCGTACCCTGAATACCTCAAGAGGCGGCTCATGACCATGATTTTGAGGGGCGCCAATCCCTTCTTAACCAAGAACTTCCACAAGGTCGATGCCAAGACGAGGGTTGATCTTGCGGAAAACGAGGAGCCCTGCATCATAGTCACACCGTCGGGCATGCTTACCGGAGGGCCATCCGTATCTTATTTCAAGCGTATGGCCGGCAACGAGAAGAATATGATACTCTTCGTAGGCTACCAGTCCGAGGGCTCTCTTGGCAGGCGCATCCAAAAGGGGATGAAAGAGGTGGCAGTCATGGAGGACCGCAAGCCCAAGACCATAGATATCAAGATGAAGGTTGTGACTGTGGAAGGCTTTTCAGGCCACGCGGATCGCAGGCAGCTTCTCGGTTATGTCAAGAGAATGCACCCACGCCCTGAAAGGATACTATGCGTGCACGGCGAGCTCAAGAAATCTCAGGAGCTCTCCAGGGCGCTGAACAAGATGTTCAGGTGCGAGACTAGGGTGCCGCAGGATTTGGACACGATAAGGATACTTTAGGCTTTTTTCTGTTCTTATGCGATATGATACTACTTTAGCATTAGTTGAAATATCCCACTAGTTTAACGTCAGCTCTGTCGTATTTATATACTTTCTGATACTAATTAATTATCAATTGATAAAAATGGCCTCAACTATGCTTACAAAAACCGAGCTTATATCCCGAGAAGGCAACAAAACCCTCCGATACCCCAATCTAAATACGGTCCTCATGGTCGAGGAGTTTCTTGAAATGCACAGGGATATTCCAATGCCGATCGCGCAGATTAGAAAGGCTCTGCCCAAACAGGTCATGCATCCGACCCTTTTGGTGATTTTAGAGTATCTTTGGAGAAGCGGGAAGATAATTTACGGCCCGCGCGGCGTTCAGTGGGTTTACTCGCCGCCCGAACACATAAGCGCTATGTTGGACGGGGCAATTGAGGTCTGAAATGTTTGGAAAAGAGGTGAGGATATTCCTTAAGGGACAGGCCAAGGAGGCTTACCTAGAGCTTAAGAAGCGGCAGGACAAGGAGTCCAAATCCATCATTAGGTCCTTTGAAAGAATAAAGTGTATACTTAAAGATAACCCGCAATATGGGAATCCCGTCGCAAAGGACAAAATTCCGAAAGAGCTCAAGGATATGGGCATCAAAAACCTTTACAGAGTTGAACTCTCCAACTATTGGAGAATGCTGTATACCCTCGAGGGAAACCAAATCGAGATATTCTTATTTGTGCTTAGCATAGTGGACCATAAAGAGTACGACAAGCTCTTCGGCTATCGCAGCTAGCCAGGGACTTGCCTCTCGTTATCCATGAATTTAAGGTGGGCGATGCACTTGGACACGATAAGGATACTTTAGGCTTTTTTCTATCTCCTACCCTAAATTACTTGATGGTTTTAGATCCCTGGACAATAGGAGACATCTCGGACTACGAGCATCTGTTCAAACAATTCGGCATCTCGCCGATGGATGCGTTTAAAGCCAAGTACTCTGACTTGCGCTACATCCGGAGGGGAATAATATTCGGCCACCGCGGATTTGACAAGATAGACGCGGCCATTTCCAACAAGAAGCCCTTCATAATGATGACAGGGCTGATGCCCTCGGGCAATTTCCATTTCGGCCACAAGATGGTGGCAGACGAGATAATCTGGTTGCAGGGGAAAGGGGCAAGGACATATATTGCAGCTGCCGACATAGAATCCTATCTCATGCGCGGCGTTTCCTTAAGCGATGCTAAAAAGATAGCTGTCGAGGAATACCTCACTAACTATATTGCTCTAGGTCTTGACCCGAAGAAGACTAGCTTCTGGTTCCAGAGCGATTATGCTTCACCATACTATCGCCTCGCCGACCAGGCAGCTAAAGAGGTGACCTTCAATGAGATGAAGGCGATATATGGCGACCTTTCCACAAACAAAATAATATCTGCGCTCAAGCAGGTTGCAGACATCCTCCATCCTCAGTTGCCCGAATTTGAGGGGCGGATGCCCACGGTTGTGCCAGTAGGCGCCGACCAGGACCCGCACATCAGGCTTACGCGCGATATTGCATACAGGCTTAATCATGTCTATAAGATGGAGCAGCCCTCGGCGACATTCCACCGCTTCATGGAAGGCCTGCAGGGCGGCAAGATGTCATCGTCAGACCCGAAAAGCCACATCGCGCTCAGCGAGGAGCCGAAATCAGCAAGGAAGAAGATAATGTCTGCGACGACCGGCGGGCGCGCGACGCTTGAAGAGCAGAAGAAGTTAGGGGGGGTGCCCGAGAGCTGCGCGGTTTACAAGTTTTATCTGTACCACTTTGTGGATGACGACAAAGAGCTCCAGAAAATCTTCAATGAGTGCAGAAGTGGTGCGGTCATGTGTGGTGACTGCAAGAAGCGGTGCGCAGACATGATGGAGTCCTTTTTAAACGAGCACCAGAAGAAGAGGGAGAAAGCGAAAGGCGAGGCTAAAAAACTCGCGGAAAGCTCTCTAAATAATAGAAAATGAAAATAACCCTCGCCCTCGGCGGCTCGATAGTGCACCCGGACGGAATAGACGAAAAGTACGTCAAAGCCTTTGCGGAATTCGCCCTGGGCTTGGCAAAGAAGCACAAGCTGGCCATAGTTGTGGGCGGAGGGAAGCTCGCAAGGAAGGAGATAGCCGCAGCCAGGAAAAGGGGCGATAACGAGGCTGAATGCGATTATGAAGGCATAGACGCGTCGAGATACAACGCCTCAGTAATCTCCCAGGCTATGGGCATAGAGCCCCTCATACCTGAAACTATACGCGAGGCGAAGAAGATATTCGATACGCAGGGCATTGTCTTCATGGGCGGCACTGAGCCCGGGCATTCCACAGACGCAGTCGCGGCGATACTTGGGGAGTATGTGGGTGCGGACCTTTACATAAAGGCGAGCAATATTGACGCAATTTATGACAGCGACCCGAACGAGAATCCCGGAGCGAAAAGACTAAGCAAAATCAAGATTGACGACTTAATATCCCTAGTGAACAGCATGTCACAGGCGGCGGGCGAATACCGCTTGTTTGACTTCCTAGCAGTCAAGATGCTCAAGCGATCGGGCATAAAGACCATGGTCCTGGACGGCAGGGATTTAGAGAATATGGGTGCAGCCATAGACGGCAAGAAATTCACCGGCACAGTTATAGGATGAGCGAGTTCTCTGAAAGGGTTTACGAAATAGTCGCAAAGATTCCGAAAGGGAGTACTATGACCTACAAGGAGCTAGCTGCGGCAGCTGGGCGGCCGAAAGCCTGGCGCGCAGTCGGGAATGTCCTAAATAAGAACCCAAAGCCTGGAACCGAAGACGGCTGTGTGCCCTGCCACCGGGTAATCCGGAGTGACAGGAAGTTAGGTGGCTATGCACTGGGTAGCAGTAAGAAAAAACAGCTGTTAAGAGACGAAGGAGCTATCTAGTCTGCCCCATAGCCTTCTCTCTGCCACCGAGGGCCCCACCGCTCATCCTTGAAAGGATGCCCTGGTGCCAGAATTGTGAACTTTCCCATCCCAGGGGCTTGGCAATTCGGTTAAGCATCAGATCTTTGTTATACTTGGAGACCTTTACAAAACCTCGGCTCTCGAGCGAATTTATTATTGAATCAGCCCTCTCACGACTCAATTTTTTTCTGCGCATCCAAGCTTCCTGTTCTTCGATGCCCAGCATCTCCTCAGGGTGAATATAAAGGCGCTTGAGAAGGTGCCGCTCATGGGAGTTTAGTGACCTTCCTCCCTTCTGCATAGCATTCGCAGAATCTATAAAACGCCTTGCACGATTGGCTATGCGAAAGGCTTCCGCCCGCGAGGGTCTTTTTGGCTGAACCTTGGGTCTTATACCCATTATAATGATGCCCAATCAAGGGCATTGCGGAGCCTTAGTGCCTGTAAACACCATGGTTGCCCTGGTATATCCTGCCCAAGGGGCTGTGTGCTCCCACTTCTATCTTTTGGTGGCCTTTTCCGTCAGTTCTTGCCCCTTTTGCTATCCAGTTGCCGTCTACGGCAGTCCCTGTGCCTTTAACCCTGCGGACAACTCCCCTCGCCTTTGCGGCTTGGAGGGCTCTGCTTGCCTGGGGCTTTGTCAAGCCCGCGGCTTGGGCTACCTACCAAGGTCTTTTGTTTCACCAATCCTGTTGAGTGCCCTAGTCACCTTTATATGGTGCGGCTCGGGTCTTTTTGCCATTCTTGGTTTGGGTCTTCCAGCCATTTTAATCTAATAATTAATCGAGCAAAGCTTAAAAACATCAATAAAAAAATGTGGTACCTAACTTTTAGGAAAAATTTGAGTTCAAAAAGAAAATGTGGTACCTAACTGCATTTTTATACATCCTGTTTATAATTAGACACTATGAACGGCGCGGAAGCCCTGATAAGGAGCATGGAAAAAGAGGATGTCAAACACATCTTCGGCATACTCGGCGGTTCGATAATGCACGTCTACGACGTCCTTTATGATAAGACCGACATTCACCACATCCTTTGCAGGCACGAGCAGGTTGCGGTCTTTGCAGCCAACGGCTACGCTCAGGCGACAGGAAAAACGGGCACATGCATGGCCACATCCGGTCCGGGCGCATGCAATTTAGTCACGGGTATAGCAGATGCCCAGATAGATTCGAGGGCAGTCGTTGCGATAACCGGGCAGGTGCCCCTATCCGCAATCGGCGGCGATGCTTTCCAGGAAGCGGACATAGTCGGCATCACAATGCCCATAACAAAACACAATTACATGCTCGAAGACCCCAACGACATACCCCGCACGGTCAAAGAGGCGTATTATCTTTCAAACACCGGGAGGCCTGGCCCGGTAGTCATTGATTTTCCCAAGGATGTCCAGACCGGCGAGATAAAGAAATATGAACATCCGAAGACAGTCTCCTTCGAGAGTTATAACCCTGTCTACAAACCCCACTCACGGCAAATAAGCATAGCGGTCAAAGAGCTTATGAACGCGCAGAACCCTCTGATGCTCGTAGGCGGGGGCGCGATAATCTCGAACGCGTCTTCTGAGCTGGTCGCATTCGCCGAGCTTCTAGGTATTCCTATAACTACTACATCTATGGGCAAGGGCTGCATACCCGAGGACCACCCCCTTGCTTTGGGCATGGTAGGCATGCACGGCAACAAGTGGGCCAATCTCGCAGTCCAGAACTCTGACGTCATCTTCGCCATAGGCACGAGATTCAGCGACAGAATAACCGGCAACAAGCAGCATTTCGCCCCAAAGGCAAAGCTGATACACGCGGATGTAGACCCGAGCGAGATAAGCAAGAATATCAAGGCGGACATACCTATAGTCGGAGACGCAAAGCTTGTCCTTTCAGACATGCTGGCCCTAGCAAAAGCCACAGTAAAAAAGGAAGCCTCATTGGTCAACAAGCATACTGAATGGGGCAAGAGGCTAGACGCCTGGAAAAAAGAGTTCCATCAAGAAATGTGTTTTGACTGCGTCCCGATAAAGCCGCAGAGGATAATCCATGAAGTCCAGAAAATAATAGACAAAGACCCCAAAAACACGATTATAACGACAGAGGTCGGCCGCAACCAGCTTTGGAGCTTCCACTACATGAACATCCGCAGTCCAAGAAACTGGATAACTTCCGGCGGCCTCGGCTGCATGGGTGCAGGCTTCCCGATGGCAATAGGAGCGCAGGTAGCGAGGCCTGAGGCGAAAGTTCTCAACATGGCGGGCGACGGCAGCTTCCAGATGACGATGCAGGATATGGCCACTTGCATGAATGAAAACCTGCCTGTTATAAACGTGATATTCGACGATTCCTCTCTCGGCAACGTCAGGATGTGGCAGGCGCTCTTCTTCAACAAGCGCTATTCCGCCACAGACCTGAACCACAATCCGGATTTCATTAAGATAGCCGAGGCATACGGCGCATATGGACGAAAAGTCGAAAGGCCGGGTGAAGTGGGCGAGGCACTCCAGGAAGCCTTGCAGTCAGGAAAGCCTGCTATAATAGACATAAGTATCGACAAGGATGAAGCGGTATTCCCAATGGTCCCGCCGGGGGGCATAATAAACAAGATGCTAGAATGACTGAAAAGTGCCATATAATATCTGCGCTGGTAGAGAATAAGCCGGGAGTTATGCAGAGAATATCCAATATGTTCTCCCGCAGGGGCTTTAACATGGAAAATCTCAGCGTCGGCCCTACCGAGAACCCTAACTACTCGCGCATTACAGTAACCGTAAGGGGCGATGAATCAGTTCTAGAACAAGTGGTCAAGCAGATGAACAAGCTAATAACCATCATTAAAGTCAGGGAGCTGGCAGAGGGCGACGCAGTCACGCGCGAGCTGGCCCTTATCAAGGTCAGCTCGGGCAAGGCAGACCAGAAAGCAGAGATAGCGCAGTATGTAGATATTTTCAGAGGCTCGATAGTTGATGTCTCATCCGATTCAATGATAATCGAAGTCACAGGCGATTCCGACAAGATCGACGCATTCGTCAGGCTTATGCAGCCTTACGGCATCAAAGAAATTGCAAGAACCGGAGTGACTGCCCTGCACCGCGGCCAGAAGAACGTCAGGGACTCGGTAAAATAAGCGATTTTATGTAAGCTATTTTTTGGATGCTATCTCACCGGCCACATCATTATCCATCTCGCTCTCAGCCCTATAGAACTGGTTGACCGCAGAAAGCACATCGTTGTATTCAAACACCTTGCTGTTCACAAGGCTTATGAGAACAGATTTCCTTTTGCTGAGCTCTTGAAGGACTGCCCGCTTGCTGATTTTCAGCTTATCTGCAAGCTTGTCCAGATAGATGGATGGCGTCATCTCCTTGCCCTCTGTCGCACGATCTTTGTTTGGGTCCCATTGGTATATGCTTCCTAAAAGTATCATGTCTCTTTCATGCCCTCCTACTTCAGCCACTTCAGTCACTCTCCGGACCGGAACACCCTTTATGTTGAAGACATTCATTATCACTATGAGGTCAAGGTTTGCGATTACCCTATTAGGAACGTTCATTGGCGGGCTCTCAAGCCTGGATACGACCTCTCTTGCCGAGCTTGCATGCAGGGTTCCCATACCCTTATGGCCGACATTCATGGCATTGAAAAGTGCCATAGCTTCTCCGCCCCTTATCTCGCCGACGATTATCTTGTTGGGCCGCATCCTAAGGGTGTTCCTGACAAGGGATTCCATGTCATAGCCCCCCTGCGCTACCATAGGTACCCAGTTGCCCCTTCCTGCGAAGTGCATCTCGGCAGTGTCTTCTATTGTTATTATCCTGTCCTCGGGAGGGCTCAGCATAGCAAGCGCATTAAGGAGAGTGGTCTTTCCCGAGCCTATCATACCTGCAACCACCAGGTTTGCAGGCGAGATGCGCATCCCGTCGATACTCAGCCATAAAAGGGCTGCAGTATCTATATCTATAGTACCGCTTTCCAGTAGCGATGTTATCGTGAGCATACTTCTTTTTTGCTTTCTTATGGTGATGCTGGGCCCATGGATGGCGATGGGCTCTGTCGTTATGTTTATCCTGCTGCCGTCTATTGCGGCTAGGTCGATTATCGGTGCGAGCTCCTTTCCGTGTATCCAACATATCCGGTTTATGACCTTAAAGAGCTCGTTCCTATCATTGAAGCTTACATTTGTCGAGCACATGCCGTATTTCTTATGGAAAACATAAACGGGCATGTTTATGCCGTTAACCATAATCTCCTCGAGGTCGTCATCGCCAACGAGTTCCCCTATACCCTCATAGCCCATGACTTTGTGGACTATCAAATCGACAAGATCCTCTCTATCCTTGCCGTCGGGTATCTTCATCTTGATGTACTCATGAAGCACCTTCTCTCTGATGCTGATGTCGGGCTCTTTTCTTATACTCTCCAGCTCCACAGTCGTGAAGAGCTTCTCGCTGCTTCTTAGTATCTTTTTATCATCATCACTAAGTGCCCGCGGCTCGACTATGTATTTAGGCGGCCCATCCCCGTCCAGGACTATCTTTTTATTTCCATAGCTTTCGAGTACTTCCATCCTTAGTTTAACGTCGCGTCCTAGAAAAGCTCAAGCTCAGCCTTTTTAAGGAGCAACATAAAATCTATGCAATAGGCAATAAAAATCACGCCTTACTGGCTGTGACTAAACGACGATGGAATCCTTTCCTGTATCCCGCATGAGGGCGATGGACGCCAACTCGGAATGGTTCGGCGTGCCTGCAAGCGAGCTTATGGAAAACGCAGGCAAGCAAGTCGCAGCTGTCGCGAACTCGATAGGCTCTTCTTTCTTAATCCTCTGTGGCCCTGGAAACAACGGGGGAGATGGATTTGCCTCGGCCCGATACCTAAAGTCAAAGCCTAAGATATTCTTTGTCGCCCCGCCAAAGACACAGGAGGCGTATGAGAATTTCCTAAAAGCCAAAAATTATCGCCCTATACTGATTTCCAAGGATAATCTGGGTTTGCTCGAGAACGCGATGAAAGGCTCGGACATAATCATTGACGCGCTTTTTGGCACAGGCATCCGCGGAAAGCTCGGCGAGCCACTGCGAAGCGTTATTGACATGGCCAACAAATCCGGCAAAAGGATAGTCTCTGTGGATGTGCCATCCGGCATGGACCCGGAAAGCGGAAAGGCTAGCGATATTGCGATTAAGCCGGAGATTACTATCTCTCTGCATGCCCCAAAGCCGGGCGTCGTCGGCAACAAGCGCGCAGGCCGTGTAATTCTAGCGGATATAGGTATCCCCCCAGAGGCGCTTACACACATAGGCAAAGGCGATTTCAAATTCGGTTATCCCATGCGCAAGGCCAAAGCCCGCAAGGGCGATGCCGGAAAAGTGCTTGTCATAGGCGGTTCGGAAAACTACACTGGCGCCCCTTACTTCGCTGCGATGGCTGCGTTGAGGGCGGGCTGCGACTTGTCATATGTCTCAGCCCCGAAGGAGATTGCAGCTAGGATAGCTGCCATGGCCCCCGACCTGATAGTGCTGCCTTTGGAATCCCCCACAAGCCTATCAAAGGCAGATGTGCCCAAAATTCTTTCAATGGATTTCGATGTATTATGCATCGGCAACGGGCTCGGCGATGCAAAGGAATCCCTTGATGCGGCAGCTGAGATAATCTCAAAATGCAGGAAGCCGATGGTCATAGACGGGGATGCACTCAAAATAAAGCCGCTGCTCCAGAAGCTCGGGCAGAACGTAATAATGACACCGCACGCAGGTGAATTCAAGCGCCTTTTCGGCATGGCTGCCAATGAGAAGAACCTAAAAAAACTTGCGGCGAAACTCAAATGCACAATCCTGCTGAAGGGCAGCATTGATATCATAGCACAAGGCACAAAAGTAAAATACAACAACTCTGGAAATCCGCATATGTCTAAGGGGGGCACGGGTGACATACTCGCGGGCCTCTGCGCAGGATTCCTCGCCCAGGGAATCGAGCCTTTTCAAGCTGCGTGCTTCGCCACTCTTGTGAACGGCGTTGCAGGCGATTTATCCTATACTAAAACCTCAGTAGGATTGACGGCCTCTGATATCTTAGAGCATATAGGATTAGCCGAAAATATATTGCTTAACTAGCTTACTTATGAAAGCACAATCCTCTGCGTCTTTCCCATTTTTTTATAATCCCTTATCCTGCTTTCTATATTCGACGCGTCGACCCCCTTTCGGTCCATAAAAGAGCGCGTAGTCCCCACACCTTCGCTCTGCGCGATTTCCAGGAACCTTCTTGCGGTTTCCCTCGTGGTCTTGGGGTGGTTCAATATACTGATGACGTCATGAAGGCCCTGCCGTCTTAGTGGCTCCCAGCCTCCCTTTTTTAGAATACGCATGGCATGGGGTACTGCATCAGGGCTCATGTTCTTATGGTTAAGAGTTACCAGTACTGAACCCGGGCTCACCTCCCTTGCAGCCTCTAATGCGATAGGCAGGGTTTCCCGTCCCAATAAGTTATGCCTGGCCACCATATTCATCGACCTTCTCTTGAGCCTCCTATCGGCCCTAAGGAGATTCGCCCCTTCGGCCATAAAGCCTTCAATATGCCTCCCCGCCTGGTCGGAATATTTTCCCCGAAGCACCAATCCGGGGTGCTTAACTGCACGCATAGCCTTTTTTATTCTATGTTTGGTCATATTACCTCTTAATTAAGCGCTAAAGCGATAAAAGCAGTTTTTCTTATGCTTCAAGAAAACTATGCGATACGAAATGGCAGAGATACCCACAGCGCCCTTTGGGCGCATCCTGGTTAATGCAGGTGCAGAGAGGACTAGCGACGCTGCCCTGAAGGCAATGAGAGAAGCAGTGGAGGACTACGCAGAGGCCCTTGCAGAAGCATCAGTCGCTCTCGCAAAGCACGCAGGCAGAAAAACGGTCAAGGTCGAGGATGTCAAGCTGGCGGCAAAATAGCCTTGAGCATTAATCCCTATTTAACTGCAGCTTCCAATTCTTTATTATAGGTAAGTAGTCCCGCTCTTATACACCTTGAAGCCCTTCTTGTATTCTATGACTCCGTGTTTCTCAGCAAGGATGCGGACACCGCTCCTGATGGCCTCGCTCTTGGTCTTGAATATGCCTCGCTTGATAAGACTCTCCAAGAGGTTCTCATAATAATCCCCAAACCTTATAGTCACACTTCCCATAGCCATTTTATAGCATAATGCAATAAAAATGCAATAATTATAACTTTAGAACCGCATTAAGCAATCCCACCAAACAGCCAGTTAGCCAGCCATGCGCAGAGCGTGAACACGAATATTGAGCAGGGCAAAGCGATTCCAATGCTGAACTTTCTCATAACCTTATCCTCTCCGTGCATAAGCCCGCTACCAAAGCTCACCAATATTGCTGCGGATTCCATGGTATAAATCCCGATTATGAGCGTTATCAGGCGCGGGTCTATGGCCTGCGCACCCTCGCCAAAGCCCGAAGTCCCGGCCATGCTGCCTGCAAGCACAACGCTCATGCTGGATATCATGCCGCCCACCAGGGGCGCCACAAGCACCGCGATTATCTTCATCGATGACACGACTCCACCCAGGCTCCTCTCTATCTCTTCCTGGCTCTTCTTGAGTTTTCCTAATTGCCCGGAAATCCTGAGTGCAAGCTTCGCGGCAGTCTCCGGCCCCTTCTCAGACACTGAGACAAGAATCTCCATAGCGCCCCTTATCTGGCTGGAATAGACCTCCCTAAGCGATCCGAAAGACTTGTCGAAAAGAGCTCTATGCAGGCTTGTGTTCAATGAGCGGATTTTGTATGCAGACCCCTTCATGAACCCCCTCCCCGAAGCCATGGCATCCTCAAGAGGCCTGCCTTCTGAGAGCAGGGTTCCCAATCTCTGCAGCTCTTCGGCAAACCCGCTCTCGAGATTTTTTATCGTTTTCCTTAGGCGCCTTTCCCTGGATGTGGATGCTATAAGAAATACCCCGGCGCTCGCGCCCAGACCCCAGAGAGGGGGTAGGTATTCCATCGCTCCCAATGTATCTCCCATGAAAAGGGGCGAGGCTGCGATTACGCCAGCAATGCTTGACATTACTATATACTTTGCATTGTTTCCCTGCTTTGGCAACTCCGGGGCGGGAATCGTCGCGGGCCTGCCCTTTGCTATAAAGCGGGTCAGGATAAAGAGCATCAGCGGAAGGGCTACCGCATAGGCAAGGGCTATTGCAGGGGCGCCGACGCTCATGCCCATCAAAGACATGAAGGGTATTATAGCAACGAAGATAAGTGGCAGTATGACCCCGAAGGTGAACACAGCCATCACAGGGGTGTTGAGTGCCCTCGCTTCTTTCTCGGCCCTCGCCGCAAAGCCGCCCAGCAGGGCCTCGGAAGCCTTGTCCAGAGTATCCTGCCTCTTTTCCTCGGTCCTCTCAAGCGTCGACGCCTCAACCAGCCGCAGGCAGCGAGCAAGCTCGCCCCAGTTCCGGAACTCCTCTCCGAGCTTTTCCAGACCTGCCTCGGCTGAGCCGGAGCCGTTCTGCACGTTTCGCAGGATACTCTCTAACTTCTTTTTGAAGACGCCCCTGGAATGTGATGCCGCAAAAGAGACGGCGATTTCGATATTCGGGCTTATCCTCAGGCACATTATCAGATGGCCGATAGCATCGGGCATCTCGCTCAGGGCTTTTTTCTTTTCCGACTCTGCTTTCAAAAGGGGGTACCTTGAAAGGTAGAAAAAGAGTATGGCTGGAAAACCTAGGAATAGCAGCCAAAGAGGCGAAAAGCCGAGAAAAAGGGATGCCAGAAACACAAGGAAGACGCCCATAATACCGCTTAGAATCCCTATAGTCAAAGCAAGCGATTGGGTCTCGGCTGGGCTGGCCTCGATGTCCAGAAAGGCAAGGGCTTCGCTGATTTTCTCTTTCCTTTCTTTATCCAGTTCCCTATCGAATAGCCCTCCCAGGCTACTGCACAGCGTTTCGTAATCCATATGGCTCCTTAAATGCAAGCCTGTCCAGCCAAGCTATTGATTCTTCCCCCACAAAGTCATAATCCGCAGAGCCGAATTTCAAAATGCTTTCATCCACAAGCCGCAGGTATTCCCGGTTAAGGGCGACCATGGTTTTCACAGAAAGCATGCCGTCAACTTCACTAGAAAGAGCGACCGCATGGCTATAGGATTGCGCCCTGGCATTTATGTCGGAAAGGACAGCTTTTGCAGCCACGCCCCTCTTGCCTGCTATCCTTGACAGGAGTTCTGATTTCTCGGGATTATTGAGGTTATCGCATGCCTCCAGCATGTCGCTCTTCCTGTCGTAAGCCATCAGTTGTGAGAATACCTTGCCAGCATCCGGCTCGTCCCAGCTTTTCCTCACCTCGGCTATCTCGGCGACGCGCCTCAGCTTTTTGCTCCCTCCGCCTGGCCTTACCCTGTCTGCTATTACCACGAGGTCCGTGGCCTTGAAGCTCTGCGGGGGAACGCCCAGCGAGAAGATAACGCGCTCCAGGAGGCTTCTCGGCGATTTTCCATGTATTGTGCCCAGAACGCAGTTTCCGCTGCCCCCCACATTCATGGCTTCGTATAAGGTCTTCGCCTCGCTTCCCCTGACCTCGCCCATGACTATTGCGGAATCTCCCATCCTGAGAAGGCTACGCATGGCCGCATCTGCGCTCATCTCGTGGCTGTCGCCCGCTGTGGAAGGCCTTATCCTCATCCTCTGCATCCTGAATCCTTCACTTGCCAGTGCGGGCACGGGTATCTCAAAGGTGTCTTCTATGGTAAGTATCCTGTGCTTTATGGGCATCGCCCCAACTAACGCGGAAAGCATCGAGGTCTTTCCGCTCCCCCTATCGCCGCACATGAGTATCGTGGACTCCTCGTTGACCATCATTGCCAGAAGCCCAGCCGCAAGGGGCGATATCATCCTGTTCCCGATGAAACGCAGCAGGGTCCAAGGCTCTTCGCTGGCACGCCTGAAGGCGAACGCAAGCCCGTCCGGGCTTACGGGTGGTCCCGTGATGTTGGCGCGGATGCCCCATTCCGGCAGCTCCATGTCCAAAATGGGCGACACCTCTGAAAAGGCGCGCCCGCTCCTAAGGCGAAACTTCGAGACAAAGTTTCTCGCAGCCTGCTCGCTTAGGAAGACATTGGTCCTGCAGTCGTCGAAATCCCTGTGCTTTACATAGAGTGGTGTCGTGTCTATGGGCGAGTTGATGTAGACGTCCTGCAGCTGCGCATCTCTTAAAAGCAGCTCGACCACGTCCAAACCGCGCGTGCATCTCACAAGGCTTTCGGCCATGCGCATGAGGGAGTCATCATCCAGCGACAGCCCTTTTCTTGCAGAGGCTGACAAGAGCTCTCTTTTGCAGAGCTCCATGAAATCCTTTTCCCCAGCCTTTTTTGCAATCTCTTTGTAAGCTTCTTTCATAATCTCCAGCTTTCGCTTCCCCAGCCTGTACTCTGGGGGGAAAATGGAATAGACCTCCTCGTCCCCCTTCGAGATAACAACCTTGGCGCCTGCGTTCTCATAAGAGGATTCTATTGTACTCTCCTCGGGAAGCCTGAAGAGGACTCGGGAATTAGAGAAGAAGGGCCTTACTAGGGGCGAGAAACTGCAGGCCCCAAGCGACTTCAGGCGTCCCAGGGCTTTGTCCACTGCCTTTTCAGTATTCTTTCTGCAAGTGTCGCAGACTTTCCTATCCGGGACTTTGACTGTCATGTCTGGGTTTTCAGAAATCTCGACAGCCCCCTGCAGAAGCAGTGAGGGATTTCTTAGTATTGCAGCCCTCAGCCTCCCCAGCTGCGCCTCATGCTCTCTTGCGCATATGCCGCATTCCTCGGGGAAGGCTAGCTGCAGCGATTGGGATATCTTAGATAACTCGCCCAGCCATTTCAGGTCTCTTACCCCATACTCCTTCTTGCACAATCCGTCGTCAAGTGTGAGCGATGAAGCAGGCGCAGTTTCCAAAAGCAGTGCGCAGCGCATCATGCATTCAGGATCTGAAAGGTCCGAGGTTTGGGGGCAGCCTTCGCAGCTTACAGAGACCCTGCCGGAGCCGATGATTACGTTTTTTTCACTTGCGCAGTTGGGAAGGGCTTCTTTCTTCTTGGAGCCGAAGCTCGGCAGCCCCAGCTTACGCCGCACTTTTACCTTTACTGCATGTGGCTTAATTACAGGGCTCTCGCTGCATTGGCAGTCATCCAACAGGTATTCTACAGAAGGAGGCGCTTTATTATTTTGCATTCCGGTCTCCCGGAAGCGGACGCATATATTTGCAGGGGCGGGAATAAAAGCCTTTTTCTTTTGATATGCTCAAATAAACCGCTTTGGCCGGGTTCGGGCAACAACTTCGTTGTTGCAACACCCGACCTAACAAAGTATGGGCAATTTCGCGGCCGGGTTCGGGCAACAACTTCGTTGTTGCAACACCTGGCCACACATGGCGAAGACCGAATACCCAAAACAGCAGACTGTTTTGGCCGGGTTGGGGTAGCTTGGTTATCCTGTTGGACTGTGGATCCGACGACTCGTGTTCAAATCACGGGCCCGGCCCTCTTACTAAACCTTAGCTTACGCTCGAGGTCCGTGCCCACTGCCGAGGTCATTGGCAGGGAGGATGTGTCCACCTCGGCATCACGGGCCCGGCCCTTACTTATACTTAGCGTAGCCTCGGGCCTTACTAATGAAGATTTGAACACTTCCATAATATCGTGTTCAAACGATTAATTTCCCTTCTTGATTACTCCAAATCCACAAATGCCAGGCTTCCCAATGTCCCGGCATAGACCCTCTTGCCGTCGGGCGCCACTTTTATCTCGTAGATGTCCCTGGCGCTCGACTCCAAACCCTGCGAGAAGTCCTGCTAGGTCTCCCCCATAGGGCCCGAAGGCGTTTGTCTAGAGCGGGGCGCTATTATCAATAGGCAGGATATCTTCTTGCCTCTCTCCACGCCTCAGAAGCATGAATACTGCGGCAATAAGCAGGGCAATCAAAACCAATACCAACGCACATGCCCCCAAGACCATCAAACACAGCTTAGGTACGATAGTGAAGACCAATATTACTACATATATTGCCAAGATATGAGCCGATTGTATAAACCCCAATCCGTCAGCACACGATGTTCCCACCAGCTCAGTCTCGCC
>CAYMNU010000042.1:0-17031 GCA_964391885.1 uncultured archaeon
CGACATGCTCAAGGCCTTTCTCCTCTCGATAGGCGTGAGCGAAAGGGTCGCAGACAAGGACGCCTGCATGATGGAGCACATACTGAGCAGGGAGACCCTGAGCAAACTCAGGGCACTCTCCAAAAAGGGGAAAAGTGCTGCGAAACCTTTTCGAAACGCATGAATGTTTTTATACCCCACCCTTCTAACATACCGCTTTTTTCTGGCGTTGAAGCAAAAGCAAGTTCCCAGGCATAGAGTTAATCATGCATTGGCAACCCACATCACCAATCATTTTCAATGGCCAAGTACCACAAGCCCCGTTGCGGGTCAACGGGCTATTCACCGAGAGTAAGGGCGAAGAAGGAGACGCCCAGCGTATGCACCTATGCCCCCACTCAGGAGGCTGTCGCACAGGCCTTCCTCTGTTATAAGGCAGGCATGACCCATATCATCGCAAAAGATCTTGAAAAGAAATCCCCGACCCATAACATGGATGTTCGCATCCCAGTCACAATTCTTGATTGCCCCCCGCTTACTGTGTTTGGCATCCGAGCATACGTCAAAGGCTACAATGGGGACGAGGCGCTGACGGATGTTTTCGCCGAAAAGCTAGACAAGGACCTTGAAAGGGCCATGCAGGTCCCGAAAGAAGTCAAAGACAAAAAAGAGTCCCCCGAAGCCAAAAGGGCGGCAGGAGAAAAGAAGATAGAAGATAATATGTCTAACATAATAAAGTTTATGCTCCTGGCTCATACCCAGCCCAGGAAGTCCGGCCTCGGCAAGAAGAAGCCCTCAATAATGGAATTGGGCATAGGCGGCGACATCGCTGCACAATGGGCATATGCCAAAGAGATGCTCGGCAAGGAAGTAAGCATTACTGATGTTTTCAGCGACAGCGACATGGTCGACATAATCGCAGTCACAAAAGGCAAGGGCTTCCAAGGCCCTGTCAAGAGGTGGGGCATCAAGCTCCAGAAAAGGAAGGCAAAGCGCGCCGGCCATATGAGGCACGTTGGTTCAGTGGGCGGCTGGAAGCCTGCCACCCTCAGCTGGCTGACGCCCATGGCGGGCCAGATGGGTTACCACAACAGGACCGAGTTCAACAAGCTGGTCATGAAACTGGGCGAAAAGGGCGAGGAAGTGACTCCGGAAGGCGGCTTTGTCGGATATGGGCTTGTAAAGGGACAGTATGCGATATTAAAGGGCTCAATACCCGGCCCGAAGAAGCGCGCAATTGCGCTGAGGAAGTCAATAAGGCCCGGCAAGGCGCAGCAGTTCGCGATTGATTACATAGCAAAAGAATCACAGCAAGGCTCATAATGGCTGCAGAAAAAACCAAGGTGGCAAAGGCCGCAAAGAAAGAAGTCAAGAAGGCAAAGGTTTCTGCCCCAAAGGCAAAAGCCCCTTCTATGGGTTCACCAGATAGCCCAAAGCTTACAAAGACATCAAAGAATCATGTCGCTAAACTCCTCACGCTAAAGGGTGCAGTTAAAGGCGAAGTGACGCTCCCGGATGCATTCAGTACAGAATACAGGCCCGATATAATCTTAAGGGCATTCTCGGCAGAAAAGTCCTGGGAAAAACAGCCGTTCGGCAGCGACCCGAGGGCGGGATTCAAGACGACGGCAGACTACTACTCGCGAAGGCGTGAATATTACCGCATGACCATGAACCGCGGAATGTCAAGGCTGCCGAGAGTCAAGCGCCCCAAGGGCGGTCTTGGCGAAGTAAAGTTTGTCCCACATTCAAAGGGCGGCCACAGGGCTCACCCTCCAAAGACCGATAAAGTATGGGCAAAGAAGATTAACGAGAAAGAGTGGATACTTGCGCTTAAATCGGCAATCGCCGCGACTGCAAACGCAGAGCTTGCAACCGGCTTTGGGAGAAACCATGCCGCAGACGGCATCACGCTTCCACTGGTCATCGAAAACTCGTTCGAGTCGCTCGTTAGGACTAAGGATATCGAAGATGTCTTTGAAAAACTGGGCGTAATCCAGGATATAGAGAGGGCGTCGAAAAGAAAGGTGAAAGCAGGCAAGGCACGAACCGGCAAGTTGAAATATAGGACATCAATACTTGTCGTAGTATCACAGCCATGTGACGCAGTCCGCGCCAGCGAAAACCTCGCAGGAATTGACGTGGTCGATGTGGACGGCCTGGACGTCGGCCTCTTGGCACCGGGCGGTTTTCCAGGAAGGCTTACGCTATGGACTGAAGGCGCAATTGAAATGCTATCAAAATGATCTCACTACGCTCGAACATTTTTTCGAAGAGTCATGAAGGACAATCAAAAAAATGAAAACGATACTGTTTCCAATACTGACAGAAAAAAGCTTCGATCTCCTCGAGACCGAGAACAAAGTGGTCTTCGCGGTATCACCGAAGGCGACGAAGCTGGAGATAAGGGATGCGGTAGAGAAAGCATACAATGTGAAGGTGGATTCAGTAAATGTCATAAATGATTTTCGAAGGGAGAAAAAGGCGATAGTCAAGCTGAAGCCCGATTTCGAAGCGGGCAAGATAATCTCTGATTTAGGATTGATGTAAGATGGGTAAGCGTTTGATACAACAGGCAAGGGGCAAAGGAGGGCCGAGGTACAAAACACCCAGCCACCGCTTTAAGGCGGACATTAAGTACATGGACATACACACATTCAAGAAAGGGGGGATCATGCAGGTCATCGATATAATCGCAGATCCAGTTCGCTCAGCACCGATCGCAAAGATGATGACTGAAGACTTCCAGACTTTCTATATACTCGCGCCAAACGGTATAATGGTGGGCGATATAATTGAATTCGGCGAGAGCATAGACGTGAGCAATGGCAATATACTGCCTATAGAGAACATAGTGGAAGGGACATCAGTCTATAATCTCGAGATAGTCCCCGGCGACGGCGGCAAGTTAGTCCGCTCTTCGGGCATATCTGCACAAGTCATCTCCCAGGATTCAGAGACACAGATGACTATTGTGAGAATGCCTTCTAAGCGAAGGATAAGCATCAAGTGGGGCTGCAGGGCGACTGTCGGCTCCGTCGCGGGTGCCGGGAGAACCGAAAAACCCTTCGTGAAAGCGGGCAACAAATACAAGGACAAGCGCTCAAGAGGAAAGTTATACCCCATTACGTCCCCCGTGGGCATGAACGCACAGGACCATCCATTCGGCGGCAGGACAAGCATAGGAAGATCAAGCTCATCTAAGAGAAACGCGCCCCCGGGCCAGAAAGTAGGCCACATCGCACCCAAGCGGACCGGTGTCAGGAGGACGAGAGCCAAGGAGCAGAAGTAAATGGCTAAAAAGGAATTTTTGTTTCACGGAAAAAAGCTGGAAGAGCTGCAGGCTATGGATATAGAATCCTTCATAGAGCTGCTACCGTCCAGGCAGAGGCGGAGCGTTAAGAGAATGCTTGCCGGAAAGGACGATGACAGGTCCAAGCTTTACAAAAAGATAAAGGACGGCAAGAGAAAGATAAGGACGCACTGCAGGGAATTCATCATACTGCCAAACATGGTGGACTTGACAGTATCTGTCCACAACGGCCGGGCCTTCCAAGATGTATTAATCAAAGACAAGATGATAGGCCACACTCTTGGCGAGTTCGCCTTGACCAGAGCCTTCCTGACGCACTCGACGCCGGGCATTGGCGCTTCAAAGTCAACTAAATTCGTATCGGTGAGAGCATGAAAGTCAATTATGCATTTAGTCCGGAAGATGAGAGTTTTGCTGCCAAGGCTAGCGGCAGGGAGCTTAGAGTCAAATTCAAAGACTGTATTGAGATATGCGCTTACATACAAGGCATGAAGGCCCAGGAGGCCGAAAAGCACTTGCAGGCAGTAATAGACAAAAAGGAGTACATACCCATAAAGAAGACCAAGAGGCAGGGCGGCCACAAAACCGGCATGAAGCCATTCGGAAGGCAACCCGCTAAAGCAGTCGATGCGGTTCTCGGAGTGCTCCAGGCGGCAATGAAGAATGCTGAGTTTAGAGGGCTTGACCTAGACAATTGTTTAATTCGTTCAGCACTTGCACTGCGGGGCCATAAGATGCGCAAGAGGAGGCCTCAGGGAAGACAAGCAGTATACGAGACGCATCTAAGTAATGTTCAAATATTTTTAGAGGAGTTGTCAGAATAATGGCCATCGAACGTCTTTTCATTGGTGAGGGTGTCAAGGAGGCTGAGGTAAAGAAGTACCTTATGGGTGAGCTCAAACGCGCCGGCCTTGCATCCATCCAGATACAGAGAACCCCGCTTGTCACACGGATAGTGCTTCATTGTGACAGGCCTGCACTTGTCATAGGCAGGAAGGGCAGTAACGTAAAGGCAATAACCCACACGATTGAGCAGGACTTCAAGATAGAAAAGCCTGAGCTTGAAATCAAGAAAGTGGAAAAGCCTAATTTGGAGCCGCTCATAGTGGCTTACAGGCTGGCATCCGCGCTTGAAAGGGGCATGAACTCAAGAAGGGTGGGGTACAAAGCCCTTCAGGCTATCATGAGAGACGGCGCAAAGGGCGCTGAGATTACACTATCAGGGAAGCTTGTAGGCAAAGGGGGCCGGGCAAGGGTCCTTAAGATGAAAGCAGGCTATATGAAGAAGTGCGGCCATCCTTCGCTTGAGCAGGTATTACACGGTGAGACTATAGCCACTTGTAAGGCGGGCACAATAGGTGTCGGGGTAAGCATAGTCCCCCAGAACACGCATTTCCCAGATGAGATAAACCTTATCAAGCCAGAAGATTTTGAGGTAGAAGAAGTCGTTGTAGCTGTTGAGGCAGAAGGTCAAAAGCCTGAAGAACCTGTTGGTAAAGGTTCAGCTGCCAAGAAAAAGGATTCAGCTGCCAAGAAAGAAGACTCGGCCGATAAGAAAGAAGCACCTGCCAAAGAGGCTTTAAAAAAGACGGATGGTACTAAAGGTATTAAATCAACAGAGGCTGTGAAAAAGGAAGTGCCAAAGGCTGACACAAAAGCTTCTGAGGAAAAGTCCGACGACTCGAAAACAGAGGATATGGCAAAGGCCCCAAAACCCATTAGCAAGAAGGCCGAAAAGCTCGAGGAAAATATCCCTACAAAAGAGGTTAAAGAGGCTGCAAAGCCATCAAAAGCCAAGGAAACGACAAAAGAGGCGACGCCTGCAAAGGGGGCCAAGAAATAAAATGGCGATAATGCGCACATCAGATATCAGGAAGCTGGAACTCTCCCAAATAGATGAGAAGATCTCAGAGCTGGAGATAGACCTTGGTAAGATGAAAAGCCAGGTGAGGTCCGGCGGCGCGCCTGAGAACTCTGGCAAGGTGGGCGAGATAAAGCGAACCCTTGCAAGGCTCAAGACTATAAAGGCCCAAAAGGAAAAGGAATCAAAGGCCTCTAAGTAATCATTTATATACCCTCAGTCTCAAATAACAAGGCAAATTATGTCTGAAATATGCGATAAGTGCGGACTGCCAAAAGATATCTGTGCATGCGGCGAGATTTCGAAGCAGCAAGCTAGACTGGTTATAAGGTCCGAGAAACGTCGCTACGGCAAGCCGGTGACATTGGTTGAGGGTCTTGAGTCTGACCAGAAAGAGATAATGAAAAAGCTCAAGGCAAAGCTCGCTTGCGGAGGTACATTAAAAGACGGTGCAATCGAGCTCCAGGGTGCGCATATCAAGAGGGCGAAAGAGCTTCTTGTTGATTTGGGCTTTCCTGAAAACACAATAGAAGCGTCATGATAACGCCTTATAATATACTGAGGCATGAGCTTGTGGGAATCAGGGCTTCGGTCGCAGGCTCCGCAGACAAGGGAATTGTCGGACTGTCGGGAACAATAAGCGATGAGACCCTAAAAACAATCACTCTCAAGGGCCCGAAAGGGACCAAAACGGTAGCGAAAGAGAACACAACTCTTTCGATCCACACTGATGGCGGCGACGAGCTGCTAGTCAATGGGTCGCTTCTTCTAGGCAGACCCGAGGAGCGCATAAAAAAGAAGATAAGAATAAGCTTCTGATTGCGCTTCTTTAGAAAAACAAAATGGCTGACAAAGCTAAAATAAGTGATGTGTCCCCCAAGGGGGTTCCGACAAGAGGATCGGTGATAGAAGGTGTCGTGGTCAGCGATAAGATGAACAAGACCGTCACCGTCAGGGCAGATTATATAATAAAGGTTCCAAAATATGACCGGATGAAGAGGCGCCATACAAAGATAAAAGCCAGAAATCCGCCAGAGATTGATGCAAAAATAGGCGACTTTGTGAAAATAGCCGAATGCCGCCCCTTATCAAAAACAGTGCATTTCATAGTCATCGAAAAGAAAGAGGCTCCGAAGACTGTCTCATCGCCGATAGTCAAAAAGCTTGAAGGTTCCACTAAGAAATAAAATGCAAGGTATAAGCTCTGATATGTCAAGGCCTTTGCCCTTAGGGGCTGAGCTCATAGTAGCAGATAATACGGGTTCAAGGATATTCAAGATATTCACAGTCAAAGGTTATAGGGGCAGGAGGAGGAGAAGCCCCTCTGCAGGCATCGGCGACATGGTTATCGGCTCTGCCCGAAAGGGAAAGCCTGAGATGATGCACCAAGTGCTCAAAGCCGTGATTATTCGCCAGAAAAAAGAGTTTAAGAGGCCGGATGGCACAAGGGTGAAGTTTGCAGACAACGCCTGTATCATAGTCGATGACGAGGGCAAGCCGAAGGGAACTGAGATAAAGGGCCCAGTAGCCAAGGAAGCCCTCGAGAGGTGGAAGCAAATAGGCAGTAATGCCAAGATTGTAGTATAAAATGGAGAAAACCAGGCAGGCAAGGAAGCAAAGGAAGCGGCTCGCTACACTGAGCCTGCACCAGAAGCACAAGCTATTGTCTGCTACACTCAGCAAGGAACTCAGGCAGAAGTTTAATAGAAGGAGCCTTCCTGTAAAAAAGGGTGACAAGGTAAAAGTCCTTTCCGGCAGCTTCAAGGGAACTGAAGGGGAAGTCATGAAGGTCTCACTAGACGCACAGAAGGTCTATGTTGACAAAGTAGTTTCAAAGAAGCGCGACGGAACAGAAGTCCTGCGCGCCCTGCGTGCATCAAATCTCATGTTAATCGACATCGACATCCGTGACAGGATGAGGCAAGAAGTCCTTGCCAGGAAGGTCGAAAAGTCGGTTATTGACACAGAAGTCAAGAAAGAAGAGGCAAGGCTCGCCAAAGCCGAAGAGGAAAGAAAGGCCAAGGAAGCCGAAGAGAAAGCCAAGGCGGCAGAGAAAAAGGCCGCAAAAGAGGCCAAGGAAGAAAAAACCCCCAAAGAGGGCAAAACCGAGCAAAAAAAGAAGGTCTCCGAAAAGGGCATATCATCTAAGACTAAAAAGGATTGGATATCTGAGAAATGACTCACCTAAAGGCAATCGCGTCTCCGAAGGCGCTCAAGGTTCACAGGAAAGAGAAGGCATGGCTTCTCAAAGCTGCCCCTGGCCCGCATCCTGCTGATGCAGCAGTCTCAATGGGTGTTGTGTTGAGGGATTACTTAGGCTTGGTCCAGAATCTTAGGGAAGTACGATACCTGCTGCAGAACAACGAAGTGACTGTCGATGGCAAGAGGGTTAAAGACGTTAAATTCGCCCTAGGGCTTTTAGATGTTTTCTGCGTGGGCGAAAAGTGCTATCTGATGATGGTGGATAACAATGCCCGGCTCTATCCAAAAGAAGTGGACAAAGCCAAGGCGTCCGAAAACCTTTGCAAGCTCACAGGCAAAACAATGCTCAAGGGCGGCAAGCTTCAGCTTAATTTCTATGATGGGAAAAACATAATCATCGATGTGAAAGACTCTAAAAAATATGAGACAGGAGGGACTGCAGTTATCAATATTGAAAGCGGCAAAATAACTTCATTCATGCCTTTGGAAGTCGGGAAGGCTGCACTCATCTCAAAGGGCCGCCACGCCGGTAAAATAGGCAAGATTGTTGAGATAACAAAGAGCGGGCTGAACCTCAAGAGTCTTACTACTGTGGACACTGGCGAGGAAAAACTGCTTACAAATACCGCATATATCTTTATTGTGGGGGACAAAGAATCCAAAATATGACCCCAGATTACCAGAAAAAGTGGGCTGAAGAGCCAATGACGAAACCCTATATAGCTAAAGTAGTGGCGAATATAGGCGTCGGTTCGGGCGGGGATAATATGGGCCCTGCACTCAAGCTTCTTGAAAAGCTGACTGGTAAAAAGCCTGTTCAGACCTATTCAAAGCACAAGATACCTGCATGGGGATTAAGATTGGGCTTGCCCATAGGATGCAAGGTGACTCTTAGGGGCAAGCAAGCGCACGATTTCCTCGAGCGGTCTATCATGGCTGTTGAAAAAGAGCTCAAAGAGAGGAATTTTGATAAGGTGGGCAACCTCTCATTCGGCATAGAGCAATATGCATTCTATGAAGGTGTCAAATACGACCCAGATATAGGCACCATGGGCCTTCAGGTCTCCGTGACTCTGCAGCGCCCCGGATTCCGTGTGAAGCAAAGGAAGCTGCGCCCGTCGAAGATAGGCAAATCGCATATGATTCCAAAAGAAGAGGCTATCGCGTTTATTACAAAAGAGTTTGGGGTTACTATTGAAAATGGCTAGGGACGACGAATGCAAGATCTGCGGAAGGAAGCAGGCACTCATACAAAAATATAACCTGGTTGTATGTAGGCAGTGCTTCAGAGAAGTTGCCCGCGACCTTGGCTTTGATAAATACAAGTAAGAATGAAACGAGACGCAATAAACGACTCGCTGGTCGCGATTAAGAATGCTGAAGCTGTTGGGAAGCAGGAACTCGTACTCAGCCCTAGCTCAAAGCTGCTCAAAGGTGTGCTCAAGATAATGCAGGATCTTGGCTATATAGGCGAGTTTGAGTACATAGATGACCAGAGGGGGGGAAAAATAAAAGTCAAGCTCATACACAAGCTCAACAAGTGCGGTGCAGTGAAGCCAAGGTTTGCAGTTAAGAGTGAGGATTACAAGCGATGGGAGCAGAGGTATCTCCCTGCGGCTAATTTCGGCGCTTTAATAGTTTCAACCTCAAGCGGCCTTATGACCCACTATGATTCAAAGGCCAAGGGCCTTGGTGGGCGATTGATTGCTTACGTTTATTAAGATGTTTTCACTAAGCTACGAGATTCCGGACGACGTGCAGGTCGAAGTGAAAGACAGGGAAGTCTCTGTCACCGGCGGTGGCAAAGAGAATCACAGAGTATTCAAAGCAAAGCACGTAGACATAAAGAAGGACGGATCAAAGCTTACTGTATCCACAGACTCCCCGAAAAAGAATGATAGAGCAGATGTCGGGACTGTTATGGGTCACATAAAGAATATGATTATTGGGATAGAAAAGGGATATGAATACAAGCTCAAGGTGATATATTCACATTTCCCGGTGACTATAAAGGCAGATAATGGCATATTGAGTGTGGAAAATTATCTTGGCGAGAAAAACCCCCGAAAGCTAAAATTGGTCCCCGGGGTCGAGGTTCAGATTAAGGCGCAAGACATCACACTGAAGGGGCACGACAAGGAAGCAGTCGGCTTATGCGCCGGCCAGATAGAGCAGCTCTGCACTGTCAACAATCGAGACCGAAGGGTCTTCCAAGATGGCATTTATATAATCGAGAAACACGGCAAACCACTCAAATAATGACTGAAAAAAAGACAGGTGGAAACAAGAAGACCGAGGCCAAGCCTAGTCCCGCCAAAACAAAGATGGCAGAAAAGCCGGCCAAGGAGATTAAGCAGGTTAAGAAAGCTGATTCAGAGACTAAACCTGCCGAGCCGAAGAAAGTCGTTGAAAAGAAGCCAAAATCATATAAAATATCCCGCTCAAAGGAATCAAGCAGCATGGGGCATGAGAAGGCTCGCCTGGAGAAGAAAAAAGGCAAGTTTAAGCGCCAAAACTTCGGCAAGAAGAAGAGAGTGCCCGATAAGTGGAGAACTCCCCGCGGCATCGATTCGGGTCACAGGATAGACGAGAAGCATAAGCCTGCTCATCCACGCTCAGGCTACATGACTCCCAAAAAGGTCAAGGGCCTTGACGTTACCGGATACAAACCAATCAGGATTTTCAATGTCGCCGGATTGGAGGGATTGGATCCAAAGACAGAAGCCATATTAATCGCTTCTGCAGTCGGCATGAAAAAGCGTATCGAGATACAAAAAGCAGCACAGCAGAAGAACATCCAGATATTAAACTTTAAAGAATGAGCAATGTAAGGACTCAGAAAAGGATAGCCGCAAAGGTTTTGGGCATAGGCGAGACTAGGGTCTGGCTGAATCCTGAAGCAGCTGAAGACATATCGCAGGCAATGACTCGCGACGACGTCCGCGAGCTCGTCAAGCAGGGCATTGTGCAGGAGAAGCCCAAAAAGGTTCAGACTCGTGCGAGGGCAAAAAAGAACGTGGAGCTCAAGCGCAAGAGGAAAGGGATGGGCCACGGCAAACGGAAGGGCTCCGTAGGCGGAAGGAAATCTTCAAAAGAGAAATGGATGGTAAAAGTCCGCTCTCAGAGGAAAGCCTTAAATGCACTCAAAGAAAGCGGCGAGATTGAAGCGGGCTCTTATAGAAAATATTACTTAAGGATAAAGGGCGGAATGTACGCCAGTATCAAGCAGATGAAAGAGTCCATGAAGACGGACGGAGTTTTAAAATAAGATGGCCACTGGACCAAAATACAATGTGAAGTTCCGAAGGGAGCGCGAGGGCAAGACAAACTATAAGAAGCGCCTTGCACTCGTAAAGTCAATGATTCCAAAGTTTGTCGTAAGGATATCCAATAAGAATGTCATATGCCAGGTTATAGAATATCACGCTCATGGCGACAAGGTGCTTGCATCCGGATCTTCACAAGAGCTTTCAAAGCTGGGTTGGACAGGCGCTGGAGCCAATATCCCCGCAGCATATCTTGTGGGTTATTTGTGCGCCAAAAAGGCAGTAAAATCCAAGCCAAAGAAAGCAGTACTCGACACGGGTTTTATGGAGCTTGTAGCAGGCACAACACCCTTTGCAGCACTCAAGGGGGCGCTTGACGGCGGTCTTGAAATTCCGCACAGCGAATCAATCTTACCGTCCAAGGAGCGGCTTGATGGTGCCCACATAGGGGAAAATCTCAAGATTATGGTAGAAAAGACGAAGAAGAACATAGATTCAAAGTTTTGAAAATGGCAGAAGCTACGACAACAGGAAAACCAGCAGGCGTTCCCGCCCCAGCTGCGCAGAAGCCCGGTCAGAGGCCATACGGCTCATACAACTCAGGCCAGAATCGCCGAAGGAGTTATAAGAAGGGCGAAAGGCCCAAGAGACGGTCTTATGACGACGAGGAAAAAATACCCTGGGTAGCCAAGACTGCCATAGGCAAGAGAGTCCAGGCCGGCGAGGTGACAAACATAGATGATATACTGGATGCAGGTATTCCCATTATGGAAGAAGGCATTGTGAATACCCTGCTGCCCGAACTAAGCGAGGAAGTTATCGATGTCAGGCGCGTCCAGAGGACTCTTGATTCAGGTCGGCGAATGAGATTTAGCGTACTTGTGGTAATAGGCGACAAGAATGGCCACGTGGGTGTGGGTCTTGCAAAGGGCGTCGAGGCCGGTCCGACTATAAAGAAATCAATAACCAAGGCAAAGCTTAATATAATAAAGGTGCCCAGGTCCTGCGCTTCTTGGGAATGCGGGTGCGGAGAGCCCCACACAGTCCCGTTAGAAGTTACCGGGAAAGCAGGTTCGGTGCAGGTCACTCTGAAGCCCGCGCCGAAAGGTGTAGGCGCTGTAGCCAGCGACAACACTAAGATACTGTTGGAATTTGCAGGAATCAGCGATGTATGGACTTTTTCAAAAGGCTCTATGAGGACTACCATAAACCAGATGCTAGCCCTTTATGACGCTCTTGCTAAGCTCTCAAGCTATAAGATGGACGCTTCAAAGAAGTTTGCCAAAAATAAAAGTAAAACCAAAGCATGATGGCCAGTGAAAAATCAGAAAAAATCGCAGTAGTGCGCATTCGCGGGGAAGTCGATGTCAGGAAAACCATTAAAGACACACTTTCAATGCTTGGACTACGGCATGCAAACTGGGTAACTATAGTTGATGACAATCCCGTTTCAATGGGCATGGTCAAGAAAGTCAAAGATTTCGTCACATGGGGCGAAATAGATGAAAAGACCTTTATTGCAATAATCACTAAGTGGGGCAGGAAAGTGGGGGACAAGCCTCTTGCTGCAGACGAAGCAAAGAAGTTTTCCTCAGAGTTCCTCACAGGTAAGACAACTTTTAAGAAGGCTGGCCTCAAGTCTTACATAAGGCTTCATCCACCTTCAAAAGGCCATTCCAGAGGCGGTATAAAAAAGCACCTCAGTGTAGGGGGTGCCCTTGGTTACAGAGGCAGTGAAATTAATGAGCTGCTAGTAAAAATGGCAGGTATAAAAGATTCAAAATCAGTTAAAGATGGCTCATAGAGACAGAAAGGTGCATAGCCAAAGGGGCAAAAGGACTTCAGGCCATGGCGGAGCCCAAAAACACAGGGGCTCGGGCTCCAGGGGCGGCAGAGGGAATGCAGGCACCCTTAAACATAAACAGATTAAGACAATTAAGACCGGGCGGGTCTTTGGCAAGGTGGGGTTCAAGCGCCACCAGAGCCTCATAAAAAAGGCAAACACGATTAATGTTTCTGAAATCGACAGAAGCGTTGAGGTCTGGCTGTCTGAGGATAAAGCCAAAAAGACTTCCGGAGGCTTTTCTGTAGACCTCACCCCCCTCGGATATGACAAGGTCCTGGGTGGAGGTAAAATCACCCGCAAGATTGACATCACTGCAGCTTCATTTTCTGCGTTTGCCAAATCAAAGATAGAGGCGGCGGGCGGAAAAGCTATAGGCGGAGATGGGTTCGATACTGCGTAAGCTGGAGCCTTTGTACAGGCATTTTCCGGAGATAAAGCCCCCTGACAGGCATGTCAGCCTTAAAGAAAAGTTTATGTGGGTTGGCGTAGTTTTACTTTTATTCCTTCTCATGGGGCAGATAACTCCTCTCGGTGCTGCCCGCCCTGATGATTCTCAGCTAGGCATCA
Source organism: uncultured archaeon (assembly GCA_964391885.1). Classification (GTDB taxonomy): domain Archaea; phylum Altiarchaeota; class Altiarchaeia; order JAFGQM01; family JAFGQM01; genus CAYMNU01. The sequence continues at coordinate 13,035 of CAYMNU010000042.1, forward strand.
TACAGATAGTCTTCGCATCTCAATTGGGGACTTTAATGTCTGTCGGTATCGGACCTATAGTTACTGCATCTATCATATTGCAGTTGCTTGTAGGCGCAAAGCTGATAAATCTTGATTTACACAACCCCGAAGACCGGGGAGTCTTCCAGGGTACCCAGAAGCTATTGACTATAGCCATAGCAATATTTGAGGCATATGCCTTTGTCGCAGTCGGTGCAATACCCCTTGAGACTCCTGGGGATGGCAGCCTCATGCTACTTGTAGTGCTGCAGATTGCCGTCGCATCGATATTGCTGATGTTTATGGACGAGATAGTCTCTAAATGGGGTATCGGCAGCGGCATAGGTCTATTCATCGCGGCCGGAGTGTCACAGAACATAGTAGTCAGGGCATTCAGCTTTGTGCCGACTGGGGGTGGAGAGTTCGCGGGAATAATACCAAACTTCCTAGCTCAGCTTTCGCAAGGCAGCCTGAATATAATACTGCTATGGCCTGTCTTAATGACTGTATTAATATTCCTTGCAATAGTCTATTTTGAATCCCTAAAGATAGAGATACCTCTGTCATATGGCCGCTTCGGGGTCGGTGCCAGATACCCGCTTAAATTCTTCTACACCTCGAACATACCGGTCATCCTAGCGTCAGCTGTGCTTGCAAATGTGGTCATATTCGCAGGTATATTCGCAGGCATGGGTATGCCGATTTTGGGGGAAGTGCAGAACGGCCAGATAATACCAAATCTTGAGCAGGGGGGCGTCGGCTACCTGCTCACGGCCAACGAGCTGCACGGCATCCTTTCGCCCGATGATATTGGCAGGCTTGCCCGGCCAGATACCCTATTGCATCTTGGTGTTTACACATTAGTCTTTGTCTTATTATGTGTCCTCTTCGGAACCTTCTGGGTAACCATGTCTTCCATGGATGCCGATACAGTTTCTGAACAAATGGAAAGCTCAGGCCTCCAGATACCGGGTTTCAGGGCAGACAAGCGGGTCATAAAAAGAGTATTGGAACGATATATACCCCAACTTGTCGTGGTTTCTTCTGTCTTTATAGGGCTTCTTGCTGTTTTTGCCGACTTGTTCGGCGCACTGGGTAGCGGGACCGGTATTTTACTTACTGTAGGCATTCTTTACAGGATGTATGAAGACATAAAGAAAGAGCAGATAAACGAGCTTTCTCCCGCGCTAAGGAAATTCGTGGGTGGAAAGTAGTTTTTAGCTTCAGTTTTTATAATTAATATACGATGGTTTGGGAATTCTTGATACCCGCAATCGCCGCAGGGCTTTCACTACTGGGCATATTGATAGAACTATTTATGCACGACAGGGAGAAGGCCAAAAATATAGAGTTTGCAATAAAGCGCAAGCAGAGAGAAGTTAAGAAATTCCAGAAAGAGAAGGACACAAAAGCCATGATGGCCGCCCAGAAGGAACTCATGGGCCTCATGGGCCAGAACATGCGCCTTAGGATGAAGTCCATGCTTGTCTCTTTCCCGCTTTTTATAGTAATCTTCTTCTTCCTCAGCAGCTCCATGACCGTCGCCCCGCTTGATCCTGCTGGCGCTCAGATAGGCATGAATATAAGGAATCTTGCCGATTCTTCCAGGGAAATTTCAGCCGAGCTAGTGTCCGATGACATATCAGTCAGAGGAGAGACTATGGTCTCACTGGAGCTTGCTTCATATGGTAGCCAGGGCGACAAGGAAACCATTTGGTGGAACGTAAGTTCACAAGAAGGCGCTAAAACCTATACTGTATTACTGGTATTTGGCAACAACTCCGAAAACCTGGATTATGATGTTGTTTTTTCAAAAGGATCCCTCTCTGCAGGTTTTTCCCCTCAGGAAGCCTCAAGCGTATTTGATGACTCAATTGAGGTCACCCCAATCTACCCTCCTGTAAGAATAAACATTTTCGGTATGGCCCTGGACTGGTACATATATTACATAATCTCCTTTTTTATAATCGCAGCTGCTATATCCCCTCTCAAGAACCGCATACTCTGGGGGCATCACAAAGGCGTGAAGCATCTTGAGAAATTGGACAGCGAGAAGAACTCAAAGAACGAGGCATAAGCTTAATCAATACATAATTAAAATGAAGCAACAAAAGAGCAAAAAGGGAACAAGGGTTACTCAAACCAGGACTTCTACCGGAAGAACTGCGGTCCGTTACACTAAAAAGAAGCCCGCAGCTGCAAGCTGTTCGCGCTGCAAAGCCAAATTGTCCACCCCCAGAGCTTCTCCTAATGAGCTTGGGAAGATGAGTAAAAGCCAAAGGCGGGTTTCACGGAAGTTCGGCGGCGTGCTATGCGGGACTTGTGTCAAGGAAGTCGAGAAGTACAAGACGCGCATGGAGTGCGGTATTGACGTCAAGCGGGACCTTACAATAGAGAAATTCCTGCCCGCAGGCTGGCGCAATTCCCTGAAGGGGGAAAAGGTTGAAAAGGCCCCGGCGAAGACCAAGGCGAAGGCTTCCAAGCCCGCGGCAAAGAAGACGAAAAAGCCTTCAAAGAAAAAGGAATGATAATCACGGTCGGGGGCTCCATCGGAAGCGGGAAGAGCACCCTGGCCAAAAGACTTGCCCAGACTTTGGGCTATGATTATTTCTCAGTCGGGGATATAATGCGCTCCCTTGCAAAGGAGAAAGGCATATCTCTTATTCAACTAAGCCTTATGGCTGAAAAAGACCCTTCAATAGACCAACAGCTTGACGACCATCAGAGGAAGCTTGCCAAAGGCGATTGCGTAATAGATTCAAGGCTCGGCGCATATATTCTGGATGCGGATTTCAAAATATGGCTTGATGCATCCTCCCCTGTCCAGGTCAAAAGAATATCCGGCCGGGATAAAGTGCCAATCGGCGAAGCAGAGATACTTGTGGCCCGAAGGGAAGCTAGCGAGGCTGAGCGGTATCGTAAGATCTACGGCATTGACGTATATGACCAATCCGTTTATGACCTAATACTCGATACAGATGACCTGAGCAAAGATGAGGTTCTCGACAAGTGCCTGCAGGCAGTCAAAAGCAGAGCCCTTCAATAAGATTTCACGTTAATTAAAATATGCGGCGCATATAGCTATTTAATAGCTCAGGAAAGCCCTGCAGACCTTTCCTTTTTATATGCTTAGTGTCAAATTAACCACAATTGCCCGATAAGATGGTCGCAATAGATATAGGAAGAGTTTGCAAGAAACTCACTGGACGAGAAGCTGGAAGATATTGCGTAGTTATTGATACTGCTGAGGAGGGTTATGTCCAAATCACCGGCCCCCGTGACCTTAGCAATGTGAGGCGAAGAAAGTGCAATATACTCCACCTTGAGCCCACTAACGATATTCTGGAAATAAAGAAAAGTGCGTCGGACGAAGAGATTACTAAGGCTATTGAAAAAGCAGGATTGACCGAAAAGTTTGAAGTGGCGGTCAAGAAGCCAGCACCCAAGGCTCCTGCAAAGAAGTCAAAGCCTGCAAAGGACTCAAAGCCGGCAAAGGACTCTCCAAAGGAAGCGCCTGCCAAGCCAAAAGCCAAAAAGGCGAAGAAGGAATAAAGCCATTTTTCCCCAATGTTCTTCTAAATACCCATGTCCCCTATTGTTAATACTGACTCTTCGAGCGAATGCATGGGTGAGCTTATCAAGTGTACAGGCGAGATAACCGATCCCGCATTCGGTTGCCCCCCTAACCAAAGACCTATAGAAGAGCTTTTAAAAAAAGGGGTAATAAATCTAGACAAGCCCAGGGGCCCTAGCTCCCATCAGGTGTCCTCTTGGGTAAAGAATATATTGGGCTCAAAGACGGGCCATGGTGGGACACTTGACCCCGGCGTCTCTGGATGCCTTCCTGTCTTTTTGGGCAATGCGACAAGGCTCGCAGACACCCTCCTGCTTTCTAATAAAGAGTATATATGCCTCATGAGGCTTCACAAGCACGCGTCCCAGAAAGACATCAAATCCCTACTTAGAAGCTTCCAAGGCAACATATGGCAGCGCCCTC